>JARRRG010000257.1:0-4503 GCA_037380965.1 Deltaproteobacteria bacterium | reverse complement strand
GCCTTTCAACCTCTGACTCATGCGAGCGCCGAACTGGGCGCCAACCGTAGAGCCAAGTAAGAGCAAGACGGCCAGGATGATGTCCACCGTGTGATTGGCCATCGCCTGCATGACCGTAACGTTGATACACGTAAACAGTATCTGGAACAGGCTTGTCCCTACCACCACATGCATTGGCATCCGCAACAGGTACACCATGATGGGCACCATAATGAACCCGCCACCGACACCCATGATCGCCGCGAGCACCCCCACGAATATTCCCAGTATCAAGGGGAGCACAGGTGAAAGAGTAACTCCTGACTTGGGGAAGCTCATCTGCCACGGGAGCGATCGTATCGCCCGTGCATAAAGAGATGGTTTGGCCGGTTCCTCCTTGCCCTTGTACGCAGAGACCTTGCGGAGACTCTGCAAGCTCTCCATGAACATGTACGACCCGACGACCCCCAGCATGACCACATAGGTGACTTTTATCACGAAGTCCGCGTTGCCCAGGCTCCTGAGGATCTTGATCAACTGCACCCCGAAGGTCCCTCCCAGCACTCCGCCGACCAGGAGGATGATACCCATCTTGAAGTCCACATTCCCCATGCGATAATGGGCATAGGTCGCGGAGGTAGACGCGGCCACAATCTGATTGGAATCGGACGCAGCGGCAACGACCGGCGGGATGCCCACCATCATGAGCAGTGGCGTCATGAGGAAGCCTCCGCCTACTCCAAACAACCCCGAAAGGAATCCCACGAGCCCCCCCAATCCGAGGAGTAGGAGGATGTTTACGCTGTTCCCGGCAATAGGGAGGTAGACATTCCAATTCATATATATCTCTCCTGTGCGGAACTCTTGAGATAGAGATCGGAAACCCGGGTTATCCGCCCTGCCTTCTCGACAAGCAGGATTTCACCCTCAAATTCCTGGTGAAGCCGCTCCAGCGCCGACGCGAACTTGCTGCGACCCTTGCTCGCCCGCTCTTTTGGAGCCGCCATGACGATGAACTGAACCGCCGGTTGAGACTCCACGAATCGGGTAACCTCCTCGAAAAATTCGCCCGACGCGACAAAGATCTCGAGAGTCACTCCTCTCTGTTGGCTTTCCGCCAACGCGCGATCCATCCAGCTCTCCGTGCCGCCATCGACATACCGCCGCGCAACATCCGAGCCTTGCGATTTTCTGGGAGATCCCGGAGAAGATACCGCGATCAAAAGGAGCAAGGACTTCATCCGCGCCGCCAATTCGATCCCGTAGAAAATCGACGCTTCCGAGGCTGAAACACTGTCCACCGCGACCAGTACTGTTCTGCCCATGGCTCAGTCTCCTATGGCTGAACCAGAGCAATTTTGGTGCCATACTCTAATATATGGAAAATGTTGGTCAAATTCCGATCGGTCGAGGAGCGGGCCCGGTCCGTTTGGTTCAAAATGAAAAAAGTCAGGGAGTGCGGGACCGATATCCAGGCGGGAAGCGGGGAAAATGACGTTTCAATATGGAATTTGTTCTCAGAGGACGGGGGGTCTCAGCGAGCGCTCAAGCTGGTGGAAGGGAATATCTCATCTCCGCTGGTTCTTCGACCGAGGGCTCGACAGGCCGTATTTCTTCATTTTTCTCCACAGGGTGGTTCTCGGAAGGTCCAAGATTCGGGTAGTTTGGCCCATATCGTACCCCGTGTACTCGAGCACTTTCTTGAGGTACGCTCGTTCCTGCTCTTCCAGGGTGAGCCATTTGCCGTAAAGGGTAACCGAGTATTCGCCCAGGTCAGGGGGCAGATCTCTCACGGCGATCGTTTCTCCTTCAGCGAGAGCCACGGATCTTTCGATGATGTTCTCGAGCTCCCTGACATTCCCGGGATAGGTGTACGCCAACAGGATCTCTTCCGCGGCCGAATCCACGCCCTCGATTCTTTTCGAGAACTTTCGCGAATACTTTGACACGAAGTATCGGATCAGGAGCGGAATATCCTCCTTGCGCTGCATCAGGGTGGGAAGCACGATTTGAACCACATTGAGCCGGAAATAGAGATCTTCGCGGAACCGTCCTTCTTTTATGGCTCGCTTCAGGTCCTTGTTGGTGGCTGTGATGAACCGGAGGTCGAGCTGGATGGGTTTGTTCGAACCGACCCGCATGATCTGTTTTTCCTGGATGACGCGCAACAGTTTCCCTTGCATCGACAAGGGCATGTCGCCAATCTCATCCATGAGCACCGTGCCCCCGTGCGCGGTTTCAAGGATACCGATCTTGGTGGCGGTCGCGCCGGTAAAGGCTCCGCGCTGGTAGCCGAAGAGCTCGCTCGCTATCAACTCTTCTGCGAATCCCGCGCAATTGAACGCCACAAAATGTCTCTCTTGCCTTCTGCTCTCCCGATGGATCGAGCGGGCCACCAGTTCTTTTCCCGTGCCGCTGTCGCCCTGAATGAGAATACTGCAGTCAAGCGGAGCCACCTTGGCAATCATGTCGAAGACTTCTTTCATTCCCCGGCTGATCCCGATCATTTCGTCATATCCATGATCGGGGCCGAGCCGAGACCTCAGGTCGCGGTTCTCTGCCAACAGGCGTTTATGCTCGAGCGCCTTCGCGGCGAGATGCTTGATCTCGTCCAGCTTCAATGGCTTGGCAACGTAATGAAATGCGCCGAGCTTCACGGCTTCGATGACCGAGTCGATCGATGTGAAACCGGTGATGAGGATGACTTCAATGTCCGGGAATCGAGACTTCGCCTCCCTGAGAACTTCCAATCCGTTCAGACCCGGCAGCTTGAGGTCCAAGAACGCGAGGTCGAATTGGGACGATTCCAGGCTGGCGAGAAAATCCTCGCCCGAAGCGTACACCTCCACGCTGTAGCCCTCTTTGGTGAGCGCTTTCTGCATTCGTGTGCGCACAATCACTTCATCATCTACTACTGCAAGTCGCATCAAGCTCCCCGTCCCGTCCCCGCGTGCTCTCCCGCGCTGTCACAGGGGAGGATAACCGTGAAGGTCGTACCTCTTCCTTTCTCGCTCTGAACCGCGATGCTCCCTCCGTGCTTCTGGAGAATACCGTACGTAACTGAAAGGCCCAAGCCTGTTCCTCTCCCCACTTCTTTTGTAGTAAAAAAAGGATCGAAAATCCGGGGGAGGAACGCCGCGTCAATTCCTGCACCCGTGTCCCGCACCTCGATTTTCACCGAATGGCCGTCATAGGAGGGCCGGGCTTTCGTGCTGAGCCGCCCACCACCGGGCATAGACTGGATTGCATTGATGAAGAGATTCAGAAATACCTGCTGCAAACTCTTGTAGTCTCCGCGCACAAGCGGGAGGTCTTCAGGAACGTCGGTCTCTTCTTCAACGCTGGACAGAAGCAACTGGTTGCGCACCAGTCTCAAGGTGTCTTCAATAACCGATGAGACGGACAGCGGCACCATTTCTGGTCGCTCGGACCGGGAAAAGTCCAGCAGATTCTTGATGATCTCGGATGCTCTCTCCGATTGAATGAGAATGTCATCGATCATTGAGAGCGCTTCTTCCCGATCCACTTCGCCCCAATCATCCTTGAGACTCTCTGCGGTGAGAACAATGTTATTAACGGGGTTGTTCAATTCATGAGCTACCCCCGACGTGAAGGTCCCGATGGCCGAGATCTTTCTCGCCTGGACAAGCTGCTCCTGGCGTTCCTCCAATTCGTGAATCATCCTGTTAATGGCCTGAAAGAGCGGTAAGAATTCCTCCGACCCGCATTCCTCCATCGAGACGGGCGTGAAATCTCCGTCCGCGATCTTCTCCATGGCCTGTTGCATCTGAACGAGCGGTCGCGTCACGAGTCTCGATATGTAAAAGGCTACACCGACTCCCAGGATAACGAAGAACACCATGGAAATAATGAAGAGATAGAGAACCCGCCGAAAAAGCCGGTCGATTTCGGTTCGTTGCTCCTTGGCCCAGGCCGTGGCTATGTCCAGGAGCTTCTGGCCGATGTTGCGCAGCGATTCCTCTGCTCCGGTCACCGCGGACGTTTGAGCTTCCCCGCTAAGTTTGGGCAGACCGGATTGAATCCGGGATAATGTCTCCTTGTACCGGGCCAAGATCTTGAGAAACGGCGCCCGTTCCGGTCCTTTTGCCAGGCTCAAGATATCCGCTTCGTGCCTGAGGTATAGCCTTTCGACACGGTCCGCGTACGAGAGAGCCTCTTGCAAACTGCTGCGTTGCTTGTACAGGAAGAAATTCTTCTCGAACCGTCGAACTTCCAGGATACTGTTCACCAGATCGTCGGCCACTTCCACCAGGCGCAACCTGATCCCGATCTCCCGATGACCCTCGAAACTGAAGATGGCGAAAATGACAACCGACAGGAAACAGAACACGAAGGCCAGGATGATTTTGCGTCGGATCTTGAACGTGACCTTCTTCATCGTACGGATCCTTTCGGACAATGCAGATCGCAATCTCGCGGCCGATCTGTGGCCGCATGCCTGCTGACTGACAGCGAATCGATGCTACCAGAAAGTGTGGCATCCATCAACGGGTGTCCTTTTCC
>JARRRG010000256.1:0-4522 GCA_037380965.1 Deltaproteobacteria bacterium | reverse complement strand
ATGGCGAAGTTCCAGCAGGTCTCCTACGCTGCTCTCGGTCTCCTTGCGTTTAAATACCTTCCATTTCCTGTCAACTACCGTGAAGAGGTTCGAGAACTGTCCGACGGTCTCCGAGGGTCCCAAAAAGAGAAATCCGTCCTTCCTGAGCGCATAGTGGAAGAGGGCGATCAGTTTCTTTTGCAGTTCCGAGCCGAGGTAAATCAGGAGGTTTCGACACGTGATGAGATCCAGATTCGAAAAGGGCGGATCGCTTGCCGCGTTCTGCTCGGCAAAGATGACCCATTCCCGGAGATCTCGTCTGAGTTGAAAGAAGCTGTCCTGTTCGGTAAAGAACCGTTCCAGCCTTTCAGGTGTCACGTCGGCAGCGATACTGTTGGGGTAGAGCCCGGACCGGGCAAACTGCACGGAATCTCGGTCGATGTCCGTGGCAAATATTTGCACCTCGTAGTCCACCTTGAGCTCGTCCATAGTTTCTCTGCACGCAATCGCAAGGGAATAGGCTTCTTCTCCGGTGGCGCATCCTGTCACCCAGATTCGCAACGGCATGTGGTGGGGTCTGTCCTTCAGAAGCAGAGGCAATACTTTTTGCTGGATGATATCAAAGGCTTGAGGATCTCGAAAAAAATTGGTCACTCCGATGAGCAGTTCCTTTAATAAAGTCTTGACTTCATCCGGCTTCATCTGGAGATAACCGATGTACTGCTCAAGGCTGGGAATCTGGTTGATTGCCATTCTCCGATCGATCCTGCGGAGAACGGTGTTCTGCTTGTAGTGAGTAAAGTCCTGTCCTGTTTGACTCCGGACAATATTGAACACTTTCTCGAGCAGACCTGCGGTCTTGGCGGGACGGCGATCCGGCGGGGAGGTCCAGCGGCTATGAGCGTGATCCACGTACCCCATCAGTTGATCGGGCATCTCTTTCACGGGCAGGACAAAGTCCACAAGTCCGGTGGTTACCGCATTGCGGGGCATTCCGTCGTACTTCGCGGTATGGGGATCCTGGGCCATGACCATACCGCCCGCGCCTTTGATCGTCCTCACGCCGAACGCTCCCTCGGTACCGGAACCCGACAAGATAATACCAATAGACCGTTCCTGCTGGTCTTCCGCCAGGGACCTGAAGAAATGGTCGATGGGCGTGCGGATTCCGGGAACTTCCGAGGCGTCGAAAAGCTGGAGCCTCCCGTGAAATATGGCAAGGTAGTAGTTGGGAGGAATCACGTGTACCCGATTCGGCTCAACCTTCATCCCCTCTTCGATCTCGACTACGTCCATTTGCGTAAACCGACTGACCAGTTCCGCGAGCATGCTCTTGTGAGAGGGATCGAGATGCTGGATCAGTACAAACGCGATTCCGGAGTCCGACGGCATGTGCGAGAAAAATTCTTCGAACGCCTCGAGACCGCCTGCGGACGCGCCGATGGCGACAATGGGAAACTCCGGGCTGTAGGACGCGTTCTCTGAAGTCTTTTCTGTCTTCGTGGATGAAGGCCGTTTTCGAGGGCTCTTGATGGTGGAGGCCTTGGGCTTTCGTCGGGCCTTTTTCGCGCTACCGGGGGGCTGTTTCTTGGCCATGATTCCGCCTCCAGGAAGGGCAGAGTTGACGGCTCAATCGGCGGGTGACAAGACGCGTGCTTCCCGCACGGTGTCTCAGACATGGACAATGATCCGTTCGGATGATTGTACCTGAGACAACCTTCGCAGACATTTCCTCACGCTGCAATATGAGTCGCCCCCACCGTACTGAAGCATGGCCGGGGTGTCAATCTTTTCCGCCTCACCGGCTCGTGAGACGGCCCGTGATCCCACTCTTGTCTCATTTTCGGGCGCCTGAACGCGGCGGTCGCCGAGATCGTCACTCCCTTTTGGCACGCAACTTGCCATGTCTTCGGATGAGGCGACGGAGAAAAAGCAGAGATGTACGAAAACACACGAGCAAAGCGACGGGGCGCCGAGAAGCCGTCAGGAAGAGACACGGGAGAACGGCCATCGAATCCTCGGGATGAGCATCCCGCGGCGAGACGCTCGATCTGCCGGTGACAATCGTTATTGTGCTTTGAATTCAACGTTGGGATTGTTACCCGGGCTCTGTACGATCGAGCTTGCTCTTCGCTATTCCGCACTTATTATCTTAGTAAATCGGAGGCGGAGGAAATCCTCGGCTCAGTAATTCAAATATGGCAGGTAAGATCATGAATACAAATAATCGGGCTCTTTTCCGACCGTTTGAGCTGGACGGTTTGTCCCTTGCAAACAGAATCGTCATGTCCCCGCTGACCCGGTCCCGGGCCGGTGAAGAACGGATGCCCAATGCTTTGATGGCGGAATACTATGCTCAGAGGGCTTCGGCGGGGCTTCTGATTACCGAGGCTACCGTAATTTCTCGGCAAGGCATCGGGTGGCTGAATTCTCCCGGGATCTATAGTGACGAACAGGCACGCGCGTGGAAGCAGGTGGTGGATGCCGTTAAGGAGAGAGGGTCTTCAATGTTCCTGCAACTTTGGCATTGCGGACGTGCTTCTCACAGCAGCTTCCATGAGAACGGTGAATTGCCCGTCTCGGCCTCGGCCGTAAAATTGAATGGAGACTACATCCACACCCCGTTGGGCAAGCAACCGTACGAGACTCCCCGAGCACTGGAAACGGACGAGATACCGGGAGTCGTGCTCGACTACCGTGAAGCGGCTCGCCGCGCAAAAGAGGCCGGGTTCGATGGAATCGAGATCCATGCCGCGAACGGGTATCTTATCGATCAGTTTTTGCAGTCCAAAACCAACCATCGAACCGATCGATACGGCGGCAGTCTCGAGAACCGATACCGATTCCTCGGCGAAATCGTGGAATCGGTGAGTGAGGTCTGGCCGGCCAGCAGAGTCGGTGTGCATCTTGCGCCGAACGGCAATTTCAATGATATGGGCGCACCGGATTTTCGCGAAACCTTTCGTTATGTTGCAACGCGTTTGAATGAAGTGGGACTCGCGTACCTCCATGTGGTTGACGGTTTGGAATTCGGATTCCACGGACTCGGGGAGCCGATGACCCTTGGAGAGTTCCGGGAAGTGTTCAAAGGACCGCTCATCGGCAATTGCGGGTACACGCAAGAACGTGCGGAAGAAGCAATCCGAACGGGGCAGGCCGACCTGATAGCCTTCGGACGTCCGTATATCAGCAATCCGGACCTCGTTGCCCGATTCGCCAATGGATGGCCCCTGAATCCGCCGGCCGAAATGAAAGCCTGGTACTCGTTCGACGCGGAAGGCTACATTGACTTTCCCCTTTATGAGGACGTACGCGAATCAGGGTCAATCAGTCGATGAAGGAAGACTGTCTCTGAGATGAGGGAACTGAGCCAGGGAAATCCATGCCAGCGTAATATCGTTCACAACAGGCGTCTCTCCTCAATCCGGTTATGAATCCCATGGAACGCGTTCCCGGAACGCGCACATTCGGACGATCTCCTTGTCTCAATGAATTGAATATCGGACCCTGCCCGAAAAATGCTCGGCGCCCATTCTTGGGGCTCGTTTCAGAGGCGGCCCAACCTGTAAGCGAATTGATATGCCCGAGCAGCGGCCGGTCTGGTGAGAGTGACCGCAACAAATTCTTGACGATTACGCGTGTTGAAGATAGATAGATTTCAGACAGAAAGGCCCCGAGAGTGGGAAATGAATAAAATGAATGAAAAGAATTCATTGCCGGCTCAAACCGACAAAAAGGAAGTCGCGCCCGATCTCCAATTCAAACAGGAGTTTGTTGAGGAGGCGGTGCAAGACTCAATCCGTTGGATCATCTGGTATCTGCGTCGTCTGGTACAAGCCGACGAGGTATTCAACAAGGAGCTCGCGAAGAAGTACCAGGTGAGTCAGCCTCAGCTTACGTGCCTCCTTGCCCTGTTTGAGTACGGCCCATTACCTGTGTCGAAACTGGCAAAATATGTTCTGGTCAAGCCCAGTACGGCAACGGGAATCGTCGACCGCCTCGAGGAAAAGGGGCTTGTCAAACGCGAGAGGAACGTGCTCGACAGGAGAATCGTCACCATACACCTCACGGAAACCGGCAATGAAGTGGCCAAGAAAGCCCCATTGCCTATCCCGACACCCATGGTCGACGGACTCAACAGACTTCCGGTCGAGGAAACACGCAAGATAGTCCAGAGCCTGGCAACTCTCGTGGCGATGCTGGACGAAACCACCATATAACTCACCCCGGTTGGAAAACGCTCCCCAAGGTCCCCTGCCGACAATATGTGCACGTAATCACGCTACCCATAGAGGAAACCACGCCTCCGACATTCCTCTTCGAAGAGACCCCACGCTCACTCATAGCAGTGATACCTTTGCGGTCCCATCGGTGCTCCGTCACGCAAGGATGCGTCGGCTGTACCCAATAATCTGACACCCTCATTCCATCAACTTGATAGATCAATAGGTTACGGACTTATCCCGTGTCACGAAACAAGGCACGAAGCCGACTTTCCAGCCCCTTCTGTTGTGGTGGTACGAATCAGGGAGAACCGGTTTCT
>JARRRG010000255.1:0-5289 GCA_037380965.1 Deltaproteobacteria bacterium | reverse complement strand
CCTTTGTCGATGCATCGGCAAAGCATGAAAAGCCGGTTCTCGCGTACGCGGTTGAGAATCCGATTGTGCAAGGCATCTTCAGAGCGAACCGGTTGCCCAATTTTACGTCCCCTGAGCGCGCGGTAAGGAGCTACCGGGCTCTCGTGCAACAGAGGAAGATCGTGGAACGGGCGGAGGTCGTCAGGAATGTGAAGGAGAAACGGTGAAAAACGAGTGCGAAGCGTTCCGACAAGCCGCTGCCATCCTTGACGGTCATCTATCGATGAATTACTCTCGCATCAGTGGTCCGCGGAGGAGAAGAATGTGAGAATAGGCCAGGGATTTGATGCCCATAAGTTCGGCGAAGGACGGAAGCTGATACTCGCGGGTGTGGTGATCGATCATCCCCTGGGCCTCGAGGGCCACTCCGATGCCGACGTGCCTGCTCATGCCGTGATAGATGCACTTGTCGGCGCGGCAGGACAGGGAGATATTGGAGCGCATTTCCCCGACACCGATCCTGCTTACCGCGACGCGTCAAGCATCGATTTGCTGGCGGACACGGCCAAAGCGGTCATTTCTCTCGGGTATCGGATTGGCAATGTCGATGTCACCATTATTGCCCAGAAGCCGAGGATTGCACCCTATCGAGCGGCAATGGTTGACAACCTGGCCGCGGCGATCGGTGTGCCGGCTGAGAGGGTCAATGTCAAGGCCACCACCACTGAAGGATTGGGATTCACAGGGCGAGGGGAAGGGATTGCAGCATTGGCTGTCCCCCGTTTGTGACGAGGAGATGGAAATGGGTTTGCGGATTTACAATACCCTCACCCGGAAGAAAGAGGACTTTGAGCCCATCGAGCCGGGGAAGGTCAAGATGTACGTCTGTGGCGTCACGGTCTACGACATGTGTCATATCGGTCATGCCCGCTCCATTGTCCTTTTTGACGTGATCTACCGATATCTCATGAACCGGGGCTACGAGGTCACCTATGTGCGAAATTTTACCGATGTTGACGACAAGATAATCAACCGGGCCAACGAGCTTGGCGAGGACTGGAAGAGCCTTGCGGAACGATTCATCCAAGAATTCTATCGGGACATGGACGCGCTCGGCGTCAAGCGTCCCACAGTCGAGCCGAAGGCTACCGAGCATATTGCGCAGATTCAGGCTCTCATCGGCAATCTCATCTCAGCCGGTCATGCGTACGAGACTGACGGTGACGTGATGTTTTCTGTGGACTCGTTCAAGGGCTACGGGAAACTTTCGGGCAAGAGGATCGAAGAGCTCCGGGCCGGCGCACGAATCGGAATCGACGAGAAGAAGAAAAACCCGCTGGACTTTGCACTGTGGAAGTCGGCGAAACCGGGCGAGCCGTATTGGGACAGCCCGTGGGGAGAGGGGCGGCCGGGCTGGCACATAGAATGCTCCGCGATGAGCATGCACTATCTGGGAACGGGATTTGACATACACGGAGGCGGCGCGGATCTCACCTTCCCGCATCACGAGAATGAAATCGCCCAGTCTGAAGCCGGGAGCGGGACCCAATTCGTCAAGTACTGGATTCACAACGGATTTGTGAATATCCGAGCTGAAAAAATGTCGAAATCTCTCGGCAACGTCCTCAATATCAGGGACATCCTCGAGAAAATTCATCCCGAGGCCCTTCGCTTATTCCTGCTCTCGAGTCACTACCGGAGTCCGCTTGATTACAACGAAAACTCGATTAGAGAGGCATCCACGGGGCTTGAACGGTTGTACGGCGCAATGGCCGCGCTCCGTACGCTGATGGAAGCGGAAGGAACCTCGGAGCGGTTGCCCGGCGAACTCGTCGGGATCGAGGATAGGTTCACGAGCGCCATGGACGACGATTTCAATACCCCGCGGGGCCTTGCCGTCCTCTTCGAGGCGGCCCGGGCGATCAACAGGATATCATCCGCGACCGGACCACGACGAGCCGACATTCCGTCGCGCGCTCTCCTCTCCAACGTGGACCGGGAAATTAGCTCCGCTGCCGCGAACATTCTCGGCTTGCTCACCGAGGACCCCGCGGACTTTGTGGACAAGAGGCGCACCGCGGGCGTGACCGACCTGGGCGTGACCGGTGAAGAGGTGGAAGCCATGATCGCGGAGCGTGCCCGGGCTCGACAAGAAAAGAACTACCAGCGGGCGGATGAAATCCGGTCTCAGCTTGAGGCGAAAGGCATCCTCCTCGAAGACAGTCCCCAGGGCACAACGTGGAAGGTGAAAAACGAGTAGGCGACTGTGTGGCGCGGGCAACTGCTCCATCGGTCACGAGATCCGGTATCCCGCCTCAAACACGGCGGCAAGAAACGCGAGGAGTCCCTCATCCGGGGGACGGTATGCCCAAGGCGACGCGATCACACACATCACCGTGTGAAAGGCACTTCTCCAGTGGAGATTCGGGTCGAAAACCTACAGTACGTGTACAATGAAGGAACGCCGCTTGAAAGGAAGGCCCTCGACGGGATAACCTTTACGCTGAGCCCGGGCACCATTCTGGGCGTGCTTGGCGGGACAGGATCGGGAAAGACCACCCTGATCCGAAATCTCGGAGGGCTTCTCGAGCCGACACGCGGACGCGTGCTCATCGACGGAGTGGATGCGCGAAATCATGGCCCCGGACTGAAACGGAACGTGGGAGTGGCCTTTCAGAGACCTGAGCGCCAACTGTTTGAAGAAACAGTGTTCAAGGACATATCGTTTGTATTGAGACACTTCTCGGACTGCGATGAGGCTGAGATCCTGAGGCGAGTCCGGGCTGTTTCCGATCTTATGGGACTCAACATCGACGAAATGGCTGACCGGTCCCCCCTTGCCTTGTCCGATGGTGAGAAACGCAAGGTCGCAATCGCGGGGATCCTGGTCAATGATCCGGAAACGCTGATTCTCGATGAACCGGCTGTGGGGCTCGATCCACCGTCGGTCGCGGAATTGATTGCTGTGATAGAAGACCTGAAGGCATCAGGAGATCGGAGTGTAGTGATTGTCTCTCATGAAATGGACTGCTTCCTGCCCCTCCTGGATCTCATGATGGTGCTGGATCGAGGCCGGATGGCGGCCATCGGATCTCCCGGCGAAGTCTCGGACGCGCTCGCGGACGATCCCGCGATGAGAGATTTGCTCCCGGCCGCGTGCTTGCTCGTGCATGACCTTCAAAAGGCCGGGTATGCTATCCCTTCCGACCTGTTCGCGGTCCCCGCGCTCACCGATCGGATTGCCCGGCTCCTCGGTTCGCCAGGAGGCTGTCATTGAAGAGAGTACTGGCCTCCGCGTTGATCCTTGCCGCACTCCTCATCGGTGGCAAGAGCTATGCCCAACCTGCCATCCCCACGGTGGAAGAAGCGGTTGCACGGGTCAAGGCTCTCTATTCACGCCCTTGCTGCTTCCAAGCCTTTTTTAACCAGCTCACCGTGAATGTGGCGATGGACCTGAAGGACCGCTTCAAGGGCATGATGTACGTCAAGAAGCCCGGACTTCTTGCACTGAAGGTGGAAGAACCGGAAAAACAGCAGGTCGTCATTCGCGGAAGTTCGTACACCGTCTATTTCCCGGAGGATGGAAACGCGGTAAAGGGAGAAATGCCGCCGGACATAAATGTCGAGCACTTTTTCGGCTTCTTCGCGGATGTGGGAAACATGGACCGCAACTTTTCCATTACTTCTCCCAACAAGTACTACAGCAAAGAGGACGGGCTCATTTTCCTCGAGTTGAGGAATCGCGAGAAACCTCAGAGCACCTATCGGATCGTGCTGGGGATTGACGTGAAGAAGTACACCATACGAAGGGCAATCATTTACGACGCGTTGGGGAACTATAACCGATTTGACTTGTCGCGGATCAGACTTCTCGATTCACTTCCGGATTCGTTGTTCGAGATTCATTATGGCCCCCGCAAGGCCCCGACCCCCCTTCGAATTCCATTCCTGGGAGAGAGTGATACAGAATAAGTCCTTCAATCTCGTGAGCCTGGGTTGCCCCAAGAATCGAGTGGATGCCGAGAGAATCCTCTACACGATGACCCGGGCCGGCTTCATCTTCACCCATCAGCCGGAACAAGCGGAAATCCTCATAATCAATACCTGCGCGTTCATCGAACCCGCGGTGGAGGAGTCCATCGAATCCGTTCTCGAGCACCGGGAACTGAACGACGAGGCGATCCTTGTGGTCGCAGGCTGTCTGCCGTTGCGCTACCGGGGAAGTCTGAAACGCCACCTGCACGAGGCTGACCTCTTTGTGACGCCCGATCAGGTTGCCGAGCTCCCGCGCCGGCTCGAATCGCTTTTGAAAACACGCCCGCGCTCTCGTCGCTCGACGGTCGCCCACGGATCGGAGCAGAGAAAGAAAAGGGGCGTTCCCTCGGACGAGCCTCCGTTCGTCGACCCGGACGCGGGGTCTCGTGTCGCGACAATTCCGCAGGATCGGCTGCCGGCCGGGGAGGCTTACGGCCCATCACCCTTCGATGAGGTCGGATCGTGCGGGAGGATCCTCACCACCCCGGGATATGCATACCTCAAAATCGCGGACGGCTGTTCCCGTCACTGCCGATTTTGCACCATACCGTCCATTCGGGGGCCCTTGCAAAGCGTGGATTCCCGGGTATTGGAAGAGGAGGCCCAGGCCCTGGCTTCGCAGGGAGTGCGGGAACTGGTTCTCGTTGCCCAGGATCTGACCGCGTACGGCGCGGACCGACGCGAAAAGGGCGCGTTCCTCGAACTGTTGAAACGGCTCAGGCAGGTGCAGGGAATCCGGTGGATCCGGCTCATGTACCTCCATCCGGAGGGTATTCCCCGCGGCATCTCAGAGATAATCAATGAATCCGAGAACATACTCCCGTACCTCGACATTCCGTTCCAACATGTCTCTGACACGGTCTTGAGAGCCATGGGAAGACCCTGGAAGGGAGACCGCATTCGCAACCTCGTGGACCGCCTCCGAACGGAGATTCCAGGCCTGGTGCTCCGAACCACCTTGATGGTCGGGTTCCCGGGTGAAGGTGACCAAGAATTTGCTGAACTCGCGGAATTTGTGGCATCGTACGCGATAGACCGCGTGGGCGTATTCACCTATTCTCCCGAAGAGGGCACCCCCGCGCACACGCTGGGTGACCCGGTAGAACGGGCGGTAAAAGAGGCCAGAGCCAACGAAATTCGGCGCATACACTCCCGCTTCATGGAACAACGCAATCGCTCAAAAATCGGATCGCTCGAACAGAGTCTCGTTGAAGGGATCTCCGAAGAGACGGAGCTCCTCCTTCAGGGACGGACATGGGATCAGGCCCCGGAGGT
>JARRRG010000254.1:0-4541 GCA_037380965.1 Deltaproteobacteria bacterium | reverse complement strand
ATCTTGAACGCGGCCCGTCCAATCCTGCCCAATCCGTTGATCGCTACTTTCGCCATGGAATCCCTCCTTTAAGCTCATTGCATCACGTGTTCGATTTTATCCTGCAGCACTGCAACCCTGAACGCGCTTTCACCCCCTTTGTTCCGTTCTCCTATCAACAGCTTTCGGACCAGATCTCATCGCCCGTTGATTATCTCGCAAAACAGAGGTCTCACGCTTCTTCCCGTCACCCGTCACCAGTGCAGGGATGAAGTTCACGAGACCCCATGAACGCTCTCCGGTAAGTCGCTGAGACTTCTCTCATCACGCCGCGTCAGGTCCGTCTTGTGGAATGGTGGAGACGGAAGATCCTGAAAATCGGTGTATTTCGATCGCGCTCGCAAAGGTGAATCGGTTCCCTTTGTTGTCGACCTGCGGGCTGTTCCTCGGAATATCATTGGTCATGAGTGGATCAAAACTTCTCCCGGTCACCTTGTGGAACGCCCATTAGAAATTGCCCAGACCACTATGACACAGTTGAGTCAATCGCATCAAAAGTCGCAATTCTTCTCTCGCAATTACGATATCGTTGTACAAGTAGTCGATATCACCCGGTTCCCATCCGGGTGGCGGCGAACGATATTTTTCTCGATGCTGTTGATACGCGACCGCTCTCTCGACGAGCTCATCACAGGGACAAAAGGGGCCGAAGATTCTGCGGGCAGCGGTAATCAGGTCGGCCAGAGAATTCTTGTACAACTCGTTCCTCTGCTCCTGAGTGGTCGAATCGTCCAATGCAATGCGGTCGTTCGTGAGGATGTATTCTTCTATCGCGTCGCACAATTTTTCCTGAGCCCGTGCATCCTGGGAGGCGAGGAGAATGAAAAGCAAGCAGCCCGACAGGCACAAGAGCGGCATCAATTTCAGCGCGTGCATCTCTCTCTTCATGCATTCAGGCCTCGGTTGCAGGATCGAAAGGTATTTCCGGAAGTGCTACCGGCCCTCTATCGCGGGGTAGCGCGTATTTCCGCCCTCAGTCCGGCGACGCGATCCGGATATCCACACCAGAGTTTACCATAATCGATCGCCGGATCGACACAGCCAATTTTCCCTTCTCATCTGAGGTATGTCCGCGAATCGCAGAATCCCGCGTGCACAGGCAGGATTGTCGCGGGGTAGCCAGGAGGAACATAATCACTTATAGTAGTCGGAAAAATTACGAGTCGGACGCGCGTCCCGGCCGTGCAGGCCCGTAGTCAGATCGAACTCTTCATCGGCATGCTCTGACGGCTGGGCCTTCGAGGCATCGCCCGTCAGCGAGGAGGAAAGCAGAGTGGACTCTCGATATCTTGAACTGGCCAAACGTATTGGTGTGGGTCAATCTGAAAAGATTCCGGAACTGTTTCAAATAATTGCCGATCCGGCCGAAGCTGAATTGCTCCTGGCGTTACCGGGAGACGCGCCAACCCTCGCCGGAAAGATCGGACGGCCCGAGCACGAGGTCAGCGCGATGCTCGATACCCTGTTTGTCAAGGGCCTTGTATTTCCTTCGTTCAAGACCGATCCGCCTGTGTACCGCATGTGCCGTGACATTGTGCAGTTCCATGACGCTACCATTCTCTGGCCGACCGCGCCGCAGGAATTCCTCGATCTGTGGCAAGAGTTCATGGAGACTGAATGGCCCAAGGTTGCGGTGGCGTTCAGCCAGGTGATGCCCCGCCCCGTTACCCGTGTGATCCCTGTGGGGGTAACCGTTCCGGCCAAGACCCACGTGTTGGCCTTCGAGGACGTTCGGGAAATCATAGAGAAATCTCATAGTCTCGCGGTGACGAAATGCACGTGCCGGCTGACCGCGCACAAGTGTGACAAGGAGTTGGAAGCGTGCCTTCAAATCAACCGCGCCGCGGATTACAGCCTGGCCCGGGGGACCGGCCGCGAGCTCACCAAAGAACAAGCGCTGGAGCTCGTGCGACGTTGTGAGGAAGAGGGCCTGATCCATGTGGTCATGAACAAACAGAGCGTAGACCATTTCATCTGCAATTGCTGCTCTTGCTGCTGTCAAACGATGCCCATTCTCATCGAGCATAATACCAGCATCATCGAGCCAAGCCGTTTTGCCGCGGAAGTCGACCCGGAGCTGTGCACCGCATGCGAAACATGCGTGGAACGATGCTTTTTTGGGGCCATAAGCATGGAAGGCGAGGAGACGGCACGAATCGACGCGGAAAAATGTATGGGCTGCGGCCTGTGCCAGGTCACCTGTCCGTCCGAGGCCATTTCGCTGATTGAAGTTCGCGACAAGGACTATGTCCCGGAAAAAGTGTTCGGATGAACATCCCGGTGGAAAGAACGCTCGGGCGCAGCAGAGAAGGGAACCGCTGATGCCGCTCGAGACGGCCGAATCCGCAATGCACACGGGCGCGTGATCGCCGGGCGCGGCGCCTTGTTATCGGCGGCGGAGACGTTGGGCTCGACAGTTCGCCGCCTCTGCTATGATGCGCGTTGCAGGCTCATTTCAAACGGTCCGAGGGGGTCTCACCATGGATCTGTTGCGATGCATGATGTGCGGGGGTGAATACGATTGCACGGCCGAGGTCTGCCCCCATTGCGGCCATCCGAACAATTTGAAAGTGACCATCCAGGAGATGGCGGAGTCCATCGGCGCACTCGATTTCAGAGAGGGCATCGCGCGGGGGACCGGCATTCGTAAATGGGAGCAAGAAGATCCTGAAAACGCTCGAATGTATCTTACAATAATTAAGCGATCCTATGATGAGGGATGGAAGCAAGCGGAACGGGAATCACTTCGCGAAGGTGAGTGAGAAAGACCTGCTCCATCGATTTGCGCTTTAACCGGGAGGGGGCGCGTGCGAACCCCGTCGGTCGGAACGGGAAAGGTATCGAAAAACCGATTGGAGGGGTACCCGCGGGACATTCCGCATAGGGAGTCTCTGTACGGTTCACCGCCAGGACACCTGGTGAAAAGCACGCATGAGGAATGCTCTTTTGGTGGGCAGCGGGTACGCCCCAAAGGGTGTCGCATCAGTGGCGCGTTTCAATAGTCTGAGCCCGCGCGCCCGTACGAGCTCCGACCTACGGACGATCCGATCATTCAGTGACATGGTCGGCAACCTGACGCCTGAGCTTTGACGTTCACGCGCGGGAAGAAGAACGGCGCCCCATACCGACGGCCGGCCGGTTAAAATGAGGCCGAAGGAAGCGAGCTGTTCCCGGAGTCTCGGGCCGCCGGCTCGGTCACAAACTGCCCTTGCCGAATCGCGATCCACGCGGATAAACGAAAATTCGATCATTCGCAACGGTCGAAGGGCATTCCGGAACCGGCTCTTGTCGGGAAAATCTCTTGCCTGCTCCAGCGAAAGCCGTGTTAGAATATTGTGGACGAGAAGGTCGCCGATCCGGCGCTGCGCCGGATGACGAGGAGACAGAAGATATGCCGTCCAAACGAAAGATCAAGGCCAGAGAGTTCGTTTATGATCTCCGTTTGGGCATGAGTAATGAGGAACTGGCCGAAAAGTACAGGCTCTCGTCCACGGGGCTTCGCAAGATGCTTCGAAAACTTGTCGATGGCCGATTTGTCGGTGAGGAAGAAGTTGTCAGCCGCATTGAGCGGATCGAGGAGCCCGTGACACGCGCCAGGGGGCTGCACGAACGTGAGCGCATCTCAGGGAGCCGGTTCCCGATCTATGACCTCTATGACATGGGTGCCGAATATTACGTTGAGAATATTTCCGAGACGGGGCTTCAGGTCCTGGGAATCAACGTCAATATTGGCGAGAGGCGGACATTCGTCGTCCAGGGGTACGCGTTCGATGACATAGCGTCATTCTCGTTCGATGCTGAATGCCGCTGGGTCAAATCGGAATCACGGGACGGCTTGTCGAGAGCCGGATTTGAGATAACCGACATATCTGAGGACGGACTGAGGGGACTAAGAGCGCTTCTTTCCAAGCTCTCACCCGGGTACGAAAGCGCCGGCTGAAAAGGCCTGTATACAGGGTTCATGGGGTCAGGCTTGAGCGCGGTTTCGCGCAGGCCGTGATGTAATCCCGGCCGATGGTGGCTCATCCGGGGTGAGCGCTGTCGAGGCCGGTGCATTCAGATCAGTGAAGGCTTATGAGCGAAACCTGTGCCGGAAAGGCTGTTCTCAATTCGGGTCATTCGGCGCTCTATCCAACCGAGGTGCGGGCAGGGGGCACAGCCATTGCTGCCTCGTCGCGACCGGAACAACCTTGTGAGCGTATAACAGTACATCGACATGGCACCGATGCGGGCGGGCTGCCTGCTGTCACGAGCAGCCCGGATAATCTGCCCCCACCAGTGGAGGAGGGGTCCCCCCGGCCTGATCGACGATATCCGTGTCCGGGAGATCCGGTGAGCTTGGGGTGCCCGGAGCGGGCGTCGCATTATTCGTGCCAATCAGGGAGGAACAAAGATGGCGGAAGAAGAGGGTGTCTATAATCCCTTTCGGGTTGTAAGCCCCAGTGTGGATGGGGAAGTCCTCAGGCTCGAGGAACTGCACATGAAGCGTGTCGCCGAGGCGG
>JARRRG010000253.1:0-5251 GCA_037380965.1 Deltaproteobacteria bacterium | reverse complement strand
GCCGATTCGCACCCGGAACCCCATTGCAGGTCATCCGGATCATTCTTCGGGCAACAAAGCCTTTGCCGCAGACCTACACCGAAAGCCCGTGCCTTTCGATCGCATTGCTCTCATGCACGCAACAGAGCGCCGGATCCGGCTTGCCCAAGCAGGGAGAAACTGCGTCCCCTCCCCATGCGAGTTGCAAAGACGCCGATGCTTTGCTAAGCTCACCACGCTCTGGACAGACCAGAGACTTAAACATCAACAGGATTGATTCGGTTACGCCAGTGTGCACGAGGATTCGGGCTCATTATCGGGGAACCTGAGCCGCGTGACCTGTGGCAGTTCATTGTGAACGTATCCCCCTTTCCTGCACGAGTACATGAGCAAAGTTCATCAGATATCAGCCAGAGTGCGTGATGCGCTGGCAGCGCTCCCCAAACGCATCGATGCAAGAGAGGAGGGCCGGTTGGGCCTCCTCTGGTTGGGCCTGCTCTTCGGACTCCTGGTAAATGTGTCCATTCAGAGCGCGTTCATCGGATTCCCGGTGTGGACCCGCGCGCTCCCGCCGGAAGTGGATGACTCGATGGCCTACCTGGTCAAGACGGCGGAGATGGAATCCTGTTTTTCCCAGCACTGTCGAGCGCTCAAGGACCTGCGAGAGCAGATCGATTTTCCAACCCGGATTCGGCGTGTGTGGCGGGAGCGATTCCTGGTAGGCTGACAGTGATTACCGCGTACAAGGTGCTCTGGAACCTTGCGCCGCTCTTTTTCGGGGTTGCATTCGCAAACTTTCTTGTCACGCTCTGGGGCGTGGGTGCTACGGGTCCGGCCCTGGCCATACTCGGATTTACGGTCTTTCCCGGCAACGGATTGCACTACGTGGTCCCGTCCAACCTCACCATGGGGATGGCTATCATTGTCTGGGCGAGAATCATCTCCCGCCGGGGAGATGCGCCCTGGGCTCTTATAATCGGAACCGTGGCGATGTGCATGATGCATCCGATCGGACGGCTCTATGCAGTCATTGCCGTGGTCAGTGCCCTGACTGTCTTCGGGATGCCGCGGGCGCGCAGGATCTGGGTGGCCTCGGGGACGAGCATCCTCCTCGTGATCCTGGCCTTCGTGCTGCCACATCTGATCAAGGGTCCCGTATTCGCGGTGCGGATGGGGGCCGCTGGGCCGGGGCAAGGTCTGGTCCTGGGGGTAATCGAGTCCCTTGAAGCCATTTGGGCCAGCATCATCAGTTTTGAGACCGCACTGTTTGGCTCCTTCGTGTTTTTCGCGGGAGCGGCCATGTTCGGGTACTTGACGGTCGAGCTGGAACGCCGAAGGGTGATTCTCAGGACCGGCCTCGTTCTTGTGGCTTTTCTTGTGGCGAGTGTGTACTTTGTGTTGCCCGCTCATCCCGGCGATCTCTTTTTACGGTTGTGGATTCCTCTGCTTGTTCTCCTTTTCGGGGGCCTGGCCCAGGCAATCTGGTACACTATGAAGGAGAGCTGGGGCTGGGGTCTGAGTCGGTTGTCGAGGCCCGGCGAGGCACGTGGATTCGTGTGGCAGCGCGACTGGTCGATTATTGCGCTCGTGCTCTTGATTTGCTTTGCCATGCGCATGAGCGCTCATGGTGTGGACGGAATGTATGCCACGGCCGAGTACATGCGAAAACGTCAGCCGCTCGCGCTTTCTTCAAGTCAGCCTCAGATTCTCCTGTCACACGCGAAGCCCACGGACAGCGTTCTCTACAGCAGCACGATTATCATGCCGTTCTACTTCATCAACGGTGCCATGAATCTTGGGGCGGTATTCTATCCCGCGTTAAAAGGAACCGATCAGGAGCAGCGATGGATGGACAAACCGGGTCTACGCTTCGCGGTAGCGTACAATCCGATCGTCGAGCTGCCCGCTCTCAAGGGAGTCCCCGAAGAATACTGGTGGATATCGAGCCCTGCCCTCCGCTCCTTCGTGTGGCACACCACCCGGAAGGCTCCGCGAGTGAGCTATGAGGGACGAATACGGCTGGACCGCTTCTCATGGGTTCAGATAGAGCCTGAGAAGTGGGATGCTTCCAGGCCGTTGCGGGTGCTGATAAGAAACTCGGGCAGGGCCTCACAGATCAAAATGGTTGTCCTGGGTCGTTCCAACCAGGGGAGCTTCCGCCGGGAAACGCTCAGAAAGGTACCGAGCAAATGGTCGGGCTGGATCACGCTGGATACGGAGCCATTCGGTACAGTCGAGAGGTTCAGGATCTCTCGACCTCGGGGAAAGCACTCGTATTGGGTTGGAGGGATTACCTTCGGGGATCACAAGCTGCATTGGCCCTGGGCGGAGAAAGCTGTCTTGACCTTTGTCCCGAGAGAGGGAGACTCTACCCCGATTGTGGTGAGTTTCGATCCCGCGAATCTTGTGCCGCCGCCTCTGAATACTCGAAACATAACAGTCTTGGACGACTCGGGATCGTCGGTGCTCCTCAAAGCCGATGAATAGGGGTCGCACGACTCCCCTGACGCGATTTCACCTCAGCGCCGGAGACCGAGCGCGGGTGCGGAGATGTCGTTTCCGTCCGGCACGTACCTCCTTGAATGAAGAGTAATCCCGGCAGCCAAGCCCGGTGATTTCCTCCGGGCGCACCGCGGGCTCGGAGTTAAATATCTCGCAATTTGTAACTGGGAATGCCGAGGAGTTCCGTGCCCGTGGCCTTGTACACTTCGTTCTCCTTCGTGTCGGCAAGGATGACGGTCCCCGCGCCGATCACACAATTTGCCGCGATGTGAACAAAGTTTCTGATCGTCGCATTCTGACCGATAAAGGAGTACGGCTCCACCTGGATGTTACCCCCAAGGGAGGCACATTGCGAGACAAAGCAGTGATCCCCAATCACCGTGTGCTGGCCGATGTAGCAACCGCCTCCCACGACGACGTTGTTGCCGATCCTGGTGAAGGTCCGAATGACGCAGTTATCTCCGATGAAGCTGTTCTCCCCGAGTTCGACGTGGCCTTGCAGGCTGGCTGACGTGCTCCGGTGGCTGATCAGGTGGTATCCTTTCCTCTTGCATTCCGAATAAATCTCCGCCCTGGCCCGGTTTACGCGTTTGTACCCCACCGCGATCATCATCGCGAATTCGTCCGGCGGGTACTTCATTTCGATTTTTTCGAAGGGGACCACCTCGAGATCCATGAGCCGAGGTTCGCGAACATGCCGTTCATGAACCGTGAACGCACAAACGTCATAGGGACTGTCATCAGTCAGGGCCGCGTGGAAGACTTGCGCCAGCATGCCCGTTCCGAATATCACGACGTTCTTCATGGTGCGGCCTTCTGTCGGATCTGGATTCGTGTGCGTCATCGGTTGAAAGCTCCTACTTCTCGTGTGTGGTCACTCGAACCTGGTCGATGCGGCTCTCTATGCCGGTGTCCCGCTCTTCACCGACATGCTCGGAGCGTTCGTAGAACGTGCGGACGATCGCGTACGGACGATTCTTGGTTTCCACGAATATTTTCGCGAGATAGATGCCGATGATTCCTAAACAGAAAATGCTCAGCCCGCCGAGAAGCCAAATGGATACGATGAGCGAAGGCCAGCCTATCAGGTACTCTTGAAATAAGACCCGGCGCACAATCAGGTAGCAGGCTGCCCCTCCGGAGAGAAAGCTGATAAAGAGGCCGAGATAAAAGATGAAAATGAGTGGTTTCTCGCTGAAAGAGCTTATGGCAGTCACGAACAGGTCAATCTTGCGGGCCAACGTGTACGTGCTGTGCCCCTTGTGAGTCTTTTCCACCACCACGGGAACTTGCCTATACCCGGTAATCGCGCAAAGGCCCGCGAGAAAGACCGTCCGCTCCCTGTGCCGGAGGAGACTCTCGAGGAAGGGCCTTTTCATAAGCCTGACCCCTGCCGGGCTTGGCGGCACCGGATAAAAGGAGAGCTTGTTGAAAAGCTGATAGAAGAGCTTGCCCGAGACACGCTCGAAAAGGCCTCCCTTCCGGCCCTCCTGTACGCCGTACGTCGTGTCTGCTCCGCTTCTGATCAACTCTTCATGCAGGGGCAGCAGTACCTCGGGAGGCACCTCGAGGTCACAATCGATCAAGAGCACCAGGTCTCCCTTGGCGTGAGCCAGACCGATGAGAATAGCCCGGTGATGGCCGAAGTTTCTCGACAGATCGACGATCTTCACTTTCGGATCGGCCTCATGCAGCGACACGGCTATTTCCAGGGAATTGTCAGGCGATCCGTCATTGACGAAGATGATTTCAAAGTCGTCGGTGATACGAAGCGCGGCATTCCGGATCCGATCGTAAAACTCCTCCAGATGGGAGGCGGAATGGTACATTGACGTCACGATGGAGAGGTCCATGTTAGCGCTTCCCGATCTTCATATATCTCGTGGCATCAGGGCCGGTGTTGAAGATGAGGTCGATGATGCTGACCGTGTGCTCGAAGGGGGGATACAACTGGGCGTACTCCGGATAACCCGAGTAGTTCATGTATGTGAGAGTGATGTCTGCCTTCACGAATCGCTCCTCTTCAATGTAGGTCTTGGCTGCCGGTCCGGAGATGTATTCTGTGGCTTCAGCCTGACGACAGAGAGAAACCAGGCTTTCCGTTCTGTCATTCCCGATACGATAATCCATGGACCATGAGAACATGGTATCGATGCCGAGCAATCGGCAGACCGCCTTCAGGAAAAGGTAGTTGATCTTGCTCAGGAATCGCTCCTGGCACGTCAAATAGAGCTCCTGAAAGAAATCCCGGTACCGATCGAAGTAGGGGGCTCTCGAGTAATTGTGGGCAATAGTCTGCCAGTGTTTGCGATTCCAATTCGGTTCGCTTATCACCGTATCCTTGATCTTTTGAAGGTACCTTCCTTTGCATTCCACCGGTATGGTGAGCCATTTAGTTCCGGCAGGGGTCTTGATCCGGTTGCGGTTTCGCCAATCGCGCCGCGTATATTGCATGTCGTCGTAGATGATAAACTCATCAACGGACGCGATCATGTCGAAATATCCTTTCCATGGGATGTAGTTCGATTGGACTATGGCCACGCGCTTCTTGGGCATAGCAGTTTCACACCGTGTAGTTACCGTACTCATCACGTGATCTTCCGATAAAGTCGTCATGTTACCAGGCTCCCGGCATTATCGGCAAGTCGAAGATCAAGCCGGCCCTGCCAGGGAGCTGCTCCGTGTACACACCCTCGCCACGCTCAGCCGCCGTGGGGCCTGCGGTCAGCTCACGAGACCCATGAGGCGGGTCGTCTCACTGCCGTATGCA
>JARRRG010000252.1:0-5563 GCA_037380965.1 Deltaproteobacteria bacterium | reverse complement strand
GAAGTATGAGGAGCTGAGAGGCAAGACAGTTCCGGGGCTCCTGTTCGAGCGCGCGCGGTCGACCCCCTCCCAGGTGGCCTACCGGGTCAAGAAGCGGGGCATTTACCAGGAGCGGACATGGGAGGAATTTGCCCGTCTCGTTTCCTGCTGCGCGATGGGACTCGAGAAATTGGGGGTTTCAACCGGTCGGAGAATCGCTCTCATGGGAGACCCGTGCGAAGAGTATGTCATCTGCGAGCTTGCAGGACAGGCCCTGGGCGCGGTGACCTACGGAATCTATCCGACCTCGTCGCAGAGAGAGCTCCTCTACCTCATGGAGGATGGTGAGGCCTCGATCTTCATCGCGGAGAATCAGGAGTACGTGGATCGGATACTCCCTTTGCTGGATCAACTTCCGTTGCTTCGCCATATTGTGGTGATCGACATTCGCGGCATGTTCATGTACGAGCATTCCGCACTCATCCCATACGCGGATCTGATGGAGCGGGGCAGGGCCGCGCTCACGTCGGACCCGGCCGCGGTCGAGCGCACTGCCGAGCGGATTCAACCACGGGACGATCTGTTCATCGTGTACACATCTGGCACCACGGGCGATCCTAAAGGCGCGCTGATGAGCCACGGCAGGCATCTGGCCGCGGCTTATACGCTCATAGACCGGTATCCGATTCTTGCCGCGATGCCTCACCGAACCGTGGTCTATCTTCCCTTGTGCCATGTGCTGGGCAAGGATGTGGCGGTCACCCTGCCGCTCATGACCCGGATCGTGCCTCACTACGGGGAGAATATCGAGGATCTGGCCCGGACGATTTTCGAGACCGCGCCAACGATCTTTTTTTCGGTTCCCCGGTACCTTCAGAAGTTTGCATCGAACATCCTGATAGGAATCGAGTCTGCCAGTCCCCTGAAGCGTACGGTCTACCAGGTGGCTGCAACCATTGGGCGAAAGCATGTCAGAAATGTGTGGGACAACAATCCCGGCTATCTGCTCAAGCTTGTCTATTGGCTTGCGCGGAGCCATCATCGCAGCCCAGGAGGATTGGTTTCCTCGTCCGGGAGATGTCGGCCATCCCCCAGCCGGCTGGGAAGTGATGTTCGGCGAGAAGGAAGAGATTCTCGTTAAAGGCGGTGACCTGTTCGAAGGGTACTGGAAGAATCCCGAGAAGACCGCCGAGGTGCTCGACCGCGATGGATGGCTCCATACGGGAGATGTGGGAGAGTTGACGCCCGTGGAAAGCTGAAAATCGTCGATCGGGTTCGAGACATCATCGTGACCTCGGGTGGAAAGACGATCAGTCCCACGTACATCGAGAACACGCTCCGGGCCAGCCCCTATGTGAGCGAAGCGGTCGTATTCGGACACAATCGGAAGTACGTATCTGCGCTTATCGAAATCGACTACGACACGGTGGCTGCATGGGCTCGTCAGAACAGCGTCGCTTACGGGGGATTCACCAGTCTGGCGGAACATTCCCGGGTGCTCGACCTGGTGAGCTCCGAGATAGAGAGGCTGAACCGGGACCTGGCACGGGTCGAGCAAGTGAAAACGTTCCGGATTATCCCCAAGGAGCTCGATCCGGAAGAGGAAGGCGAGCCGGTGACACCCACACGCAAGGTCAAGCGGCATCTCATGTATGAAAAGTTCCGAGACCTCGTGGAAGCCATGTACAGTACGAGAGAAGAGGACCGGGTGGCGTCGCAAATCGGAGACCTGCTGGGTAAGCAGGATGAGAGATCATAGGAAAGGGAGGGTACCATGTCCAGGAGACTCTTTTCGCTCATCATCGCACTTTCAATAATTCTAACGAGCGCCGGAGCCGTTCTCGCAAAGGATGCCTACGTCGTGGGGTTCAGCGCGGCGCTCACCGGACAGGGATCCGGGTCGTACGCGCCCATCAAGGACGCGTTCGACATCTATTTCAAGGCCGTCAATGCGAAAGGGTGCATCAACGGCCACCCGGTGAAGATCATCTACTCCGACAACGCGGCTCAGCCATCCAAAGCCGCGGCAGACGCGAAGAGATTCGCCACCCAGGACAAGGTCATCCTTTTGCTGAACGCGAGTCTCTCCAGCACGTACGCGCCCATGATCCAGGTGGCCAAGCGGTACAAGATACCGATCTTCTTCGCCGGTGGCGTCTGCCCATCTGACGTGTACCCACCCAAACCGGCCCCATTGGAATTCTGCGCGACCGGTTTCGGATTCAGGTACGACAGTCAGTTCGCCATACCGTTCATCAAGCAAACAGCCAAAGGTCCGGTCAAGCTGGCGCTGGTGGCCATGAACATCCCGGTTTCACGGGCCGAAATGGAATACGCGGCAACGCTGGCCAAGAAGGACAAGGATTTCACGGTCACCGGAATAGAGGCCATACCGCCGCCGACTCCCGATTACACGCCGTTTGCCACGAAGATCAAGAATGCGGGAGCAAACTGGGTGTACTCGTGGGCGCCGTGGGTTACCGAGGTCAAGACCCTGGAAGCTCTCCGAAAGCTCGGCTGGCAGGGGAACTACCTCGCGTACTGCCACAACCCGGCCGAGCAAGAATTGGAGCGCCTCAAGGATGACAAGTTCTATGTGTTCGGCACCAACGCCTTGTTCGCGGACAACACCAAAATGCACCAGGAAATCAAGGCCGCGAGCGAGAAGGGGAAAACCATCTATCCGTACCAGAAGCTCACCGGAGGATGGATCTTCGCAATGGTTCTCGAGAAGATCCTGAAAGGAACGCCGTGGCCTCCCACACCGGCAAAGGTGCAAAAGGCCATGACGGACATCAAGGTGAACCTGGGAGGGCTTCGGGGCGGCTCCCTGGTCTGGACACCCACCAACCACTTCAGGACGCTCAATTACTATCGGGTCTACAAGTGGGATTCCAAGGCCAATAAGATCAAGCTGGTAAAGGATTGGACGCCGATAACAGTCAAATAGACCGCGGCCCATGTGAGAGGTGCGGGAGCACGATGCCGAAACCGTGGAGACGCGTTGCCCCCTGAGGGCACAGAACGGCACGGTCTGCCGCACACGAGAGCCCTCCAGGTTTGCCGGAGGCTCGATCGGCAGAGGTAGCCGGCATGCAAATAGTTGTCAACATCGTGGTATTGGCTTCGCTGTACTGCCTGATCTGTTGCGGGTACGTCCTGATCTATCGAGCGAGCCGGGTGCTCAACCTGGCTCACGGCGAGATGAGGACCCTTGGTGGTTATTTCCTCTTCACGGTGATCCTGGCCGGTGCGGGCAGTCCCATTGCTTCGTTGGCAATTGCCCTGGTGCTCAGCCTTCTCCTGGGTTTTGCCGTGTACTTCTTTCTCATGAGGTTCCTGACCGGCGAATCGGTACTTGCCGCAGTCCTGGTGACGGTTGCATTGGGAATATTCCTCAGAGGGCTCATCACGCTGGGCTGGACGTCTCAATCGTGGCATCCCCTCGAGCGGATGCACGTGGAGAACGCAACGATCTATCTTTTCGGCAATGCAGCCATATCAACCTTCGGACTTGCCGCGGTGGTGAGCGTGGTGGTGGTCTATGCCGTCCTCTTCGGGTTCCTCAAATTCACCCGATGGGGATTGAGAATGCGGGCCGTGGGAGAGAAGCCGCTCCTCGCGGCGCAGCGTGGGATCGATCTGCACTGGTACTATGCGCTGGCCTGGGCAATATCCGCGTTCACCGGGGGCCTGGCCGGCATCATCATGGCCTGTGACAGCGGCCTCTATCCGAACATGGTCGTGATTGCATTGAGCGCGTTCCCGGTGGTGCTCGTAGGCGGTCTGGACAGTCTCGTGGGCGTGATTCCCGGGGCCTTTGTGGTGGCCGCGGTTCAGGTCGCGGCCATCACCATCAGCCCTCAGGCGAGCGAGGTTGCGCCCTTCGTGGTATTGCTCGGGATGCTGTTGGTCCGGCCGTGGGGTCTGTTCGGCACCAAGGAAGAATGGGAGAGGGTGTGAAATGGCTTTTGCCAGCGGATACTTCAAAACCTCGTACCGCGGGGATTTGACCATCGTCGAGACGAAAACCCGGTGGGTTGCGCTCATTCTGCTTCTGGGAGGCCTGACAGCTTATCCGCTCGTCGCGTCGCCCTTTCTTCTCGATCTTGCCAACCAGGTTTTGATCGCGCTTATCGGAGCAATCGCGCTCATGCTCCTCACGGGGTTCGCGGGACAGATATCCCTTGGGCATGCCGGTCTGATCGCTGCGGGCGCGTTTACCACCGCGATCCTGTTTCGAGAGGTGCATGCGCCGATCTGGATCACGCTCCCGGCCTCAGGGGTGATGGGCGGGATACTCGGGATTGTTTTCGGACTCCCGTCACTGAGGCTCAAGGGCCTCTATCTCGCGCTCAGCACGCTTGCACTCCATTTCATTGTTATCTACGCGGGTGCGGAATATGAGACGAAACGGGGATTTGCCACCGGCATCGTGGTCGATCCGCCCCAAATCGGGCCGTTCATCCTGGAGCAGGCCACAAGCTGGTACTTCTTCCTGCTGGTGATGAGCCTGGGAACCGTGGTGTTCGCGCTCAACCTGTTGCGCTCACGCACGGGCAGGGCCTGGATGGCCATTCGGGACCGGGACGTTGCGGCTGCCGCGTTCGGCATCAAGGTTGGACGGTACAAGCTCTATGCATTTGTGGTCTGTTCCGTATTGACGAGCATGGCCGGTTGCCTGTTTGCCTATTACCAGGGATTCGTTTCGGTCGAGGCGTTTTCGCTCATGATGACGATCGAATACATTGCCATGATCATTATCGGCGGTCTCGGGTCCATATTGGGTGCGATTCTGGGAACGCTCTTCGTGGTGGTCCTGCCGTACGGCATCGATGCGGTGGTGGATCATCTTTCGATTCCGTCTCGGCTGACCACGTACATGTTCGCGGTGAAGCACAGCACGTTCGGACTCATCATGATCCTGTTCCTGGTGCTCGAGCCGACCGGATTGGCCGGCCTCTGGATTCGAGTCAGGGACTACTTCCTGTTGTGGCCGTTCAAGTACAAGCCGGCCGGGGGATAGCACCATGAATGAGGACCGCACGCCCCTGCTCAAAATCGACGGACTCGAGGTGGTGTATCACCGGGTTTCCACCGCGGTGCAGGGTGTCTCCCTCGAAGTGCGGGCGAATCAGATCGTGGCGCTGCTCGGAACCAACGGCGCGGGCAAGACCACCATACTGAGAGCCGTGTCCGGCTTCCTCGGGCTGGACGACGCGAAGGTGAGCCACGGCGCCATAGAATTTGACGGCGAGAAGATCCAGGGGAGCCCTCCGAGCCGCACCACCAAGATGGGTATCGTGCTCGTGCCCGAAAATGACAAGGTCTTTGACAACATGACGGTCGAGGAAAACCTGCGGATATGTATGAGCAATCGGGGTGGCCGCGTGGACGACGAGTCGCTCGTCAGGATGGTGTACGATTATTTCCCCGGGCTGAAGCCGCTGCGAAGCCGGGTCGCGGGTTACCTGAGCGGCGGCGAGCGGCAAATGCTCACCTTGTCCGCGGGACTGGTCTGCCGGCCGAGGCTGTTGCTGGTGGACGAGCTGTCCCTCGGCCTGGCCCCGGTGGTGGTCAATGA
>JARRRG010000251.1:0-8409 GCA_037380965.1 Deltaproteobacteria bacterium | reverse complement strand
GTCATTTTCAACCATGGACAGGTATGAGGGCGTGCATCCCACACGCTCGGCCACCTGTCTGAGTGAAAGCCCTTGAGATTTTCGAATTGAGCGTAGTCTGCTTCCGATAGATTCCATAAACAGGACGCTCCACATTTTTCAGGATTTTATTACACCAAAATACTACCACCATATCCGCGAAGTCAACCAAAAGAGGCCGACTGCTATTCAATGCATACCAACTTCAAGCACTTTTAAGGTTGAATGTGAGAGCGTGACGGCCCGCGCATGGCGGGGTGTCCCACAGGTGAGTGGTGCGATACACCGTTTCATTGTCCTGAACTCTCCCGAGACCCTCTTGCCGGCACTGGAGCCGAGCCGGTTCGGGCAGAAGCAACATAGATGCTCCCTAAATCTGGCACGGTATAGATATGTTCCCGTTTTAAACCACGGCTCATCCGACCGCTGAACATTGTTCAGCTTCAAAAAACGTCTTGACAGATGTTCAGCTTACTGATAATTACCGAAGATCGCCGCTCTTGACCCTAACGTGTTTAGCAGTGCGACTTTCTGCCCTCTGTCATGCCGCCAGGGCATTTCAAAAATGGCAAAAGGCAATGATAGAGAGGTGGCTCATGCACATGCTTCAGGCCGGATGAAAGAGACCATGTCGGTGCGATCGTTTGATGTCAGCGGAAAAGTGGCCATGGTGACAAGAACCTCCCGCGGCTCGGGAGAAGTTGCAGCCACGGCCCTGGCAAAGGCTGTCGCGGATGATTGAGCGAAATTACCGCAACGTCTTTAAAGGGTGGCCTGCTCCGGCTCATCGAGATGATGACCCAGGAGGGGCCGAAGCAGGGACTCACCGTGAACACCGTCGGTTAGGCAAAGGGTGAAAAACATGGGGTCCGTGTATGAGAAGAGACCGTGGCTGAAAAACTACCCCGAGTGGGCCCCCCACGATCTTGATCTGTCAGGTGACACTGCAATCAGGGACTTCACAAGATCCGCGTCCCGCAACCCTGAAGCGCCGGCTGTGTATTATTTTGACAACGTCCTCTCCTACCGGGTGATAGATGAGTCTTCAGATGCTTTGGCTGCCGCCTTTCAAGATTTCGGTCTTCAGAAAGGAGACCGAATCATCGTGGATCTCCAGAATGTCCCTCAGTTCCTCATAGCCATCTATGCCGCATGGAAGCTGGGTGTGATCGTCGTTCCCGTCAATCCGATGTACAAGGAACAGGAGCTTTCTTATTTCTGTGTCGATTCGGGAGCCAGACTGTTTCTCGTCCTCGATGAGATCGCAGACTCGTTGGACCTCTCCTTTCTGAACAAGACGGCTGTTGAGAAACTGGTGACAACGTCCGCGCTGGATTTCCTTGCACCGAACGGGGAGCGGCCCCGAATGCTGAAGGACACGAGCAAGATCCCTATAAGCGGGGCATTGGACCTGCTCGCGTTAATCGAGGATCACAAGGGAAGGAGCGTCGAGGGCCCGCACCTCTCTCCGGATGATGTGGCCTATTTGACCTATACCTCGGGTACGACCGGTCCCCCGAAGGGCGCAATGAATACGCACGGGAACATAGCATTCAATGCCCGGGTGTATGAAGCCATGCAGCGCATAGGTAAGGATGATGTAGTCCTTGGAATGGCTCCTTTGTTCCATGTCACCGGAGAAGTTGCTCACCTGGCCATTGCCGCGCTGGCAGGCCTTCCTCTCATCCTGTACTACCGGTTCGATGCCGGAGAAACGATCCGCCTTATCGAGCAGTGGCGGGCTACGGTCACTGTGGCGTCCATAACCGCGTATATTGCGGTGATGAACCATCCGGACATCAGATCAAGAGATATCTCCTCTTTTGTCAAAGCATACAGTGGAGGCGCGCCTGTCTCGGAAGCTCTCGTCAGGCAATTTGAAGATTTGACCGGCCTCTATATTTACAATGTGTATGGCATGACAGAAACGAACTCGCCCTCCCACATCGTTCCCTGGGGGAAAAAGGCTCCCGTAGATTCTGAGAGTGGAGCTCTCTCGGTCGGTGTCCCTGTCCAGAACTGTGTAATGAGAATTGTCGATCTGGAAGAAGGCTCCACTGACCTCGAGCCCGGTGAAGTAGGAGAAATCGTAGATTCCGGTCCGATTGTGGTACCCGGTTATTGGCAAAAGCCCGAGGAGACGAAGCACGCGATTCGGGACGGGTGGCTCTATACCGGCGATGTCGGCAAAATGGACGCGGATGGCTGGTTCTACCTCGTGGATCGTAAGAAGGACATGATTGTCGCGTCCGGATACAAAGTGTGGCCTCGCGACGTGGAAGACGTAATTTACCAGCATCCCGCGGTCAGAGAGACGGCCGTCGTCGGAGTTCCCGACCCGTATCGAGGCGAGACGGTAAAGGCGTTTGTGGCGCTCAAGGAAGGCATGGAGCACTCCACAAGCTCGGCCGACATCATTTCATTTTGTAAGAGTCGCATGGCTGCGTACAAATATCCTCGCGACGTGGAATTTGTCAGTGAGATTCCCAAGACACTGACGGGCAAGTTTCTTCGCAGGACTTTGAGGGATAAAGGAAAATAGTCCCTCCTGGACGACCGTACAATCTGCGTTCCGCAAGGCAAAGAGGCATGTCCAGCGGGCGTCGTGATGTTGAATGTCGCGTTTCAAGTTACTGAATCTTGTCGCGGGGATCTCTCGGGCGGTGAGTCAATCTGTTCGCGGTCGATCATTGCTTGGGGCGGTTCCCTGATTCCTGAGAAATGACTTGACGCAAGGTGCTGATTTTTCAAGTATGAGACAATAAGATGATTGTAGCCATTCTATTGGAGCTATCGAGTCGGTTCCGACCCTAAGGCAAGGTTGTCGTCGTCGGCAGGCGGTGGCAGCGCATTGTGAATCTCACTCATATCACAAAACTACCAAAAAGGAGGGAGTGGCTGTATGGCAAAAAAAGGCATGAGCAGAAGGGATTTTGTCAAAGCCGGGCTTCTCACTGCGGCCGCCACGAGCCTGGGGCCCGGGGTTCTCAAACCGACCGGCCTGTGGGCCGCCCAACCCAAGATCAAAGGGCCGGTCAAGGTGGGGTATCAGGCGATCATGTTCCACAAGATGGGTGTCGACATGGCCGTCGACGAGATCAACGCGGCTGGAGGCATTGGGGGCGCCAAACTGGTGGTCGAGTTTCGCGACTCTACCCTCAAGAAGCCGCAGGCAATCAAGAACGCGCGCTACTTCGTGGATTCCTGGGGAGCTGATTTCCTCGGCGGAGTGGACTCGTCGGGCCAGGCCCTCGCGCTGGCGCCCGTAATGGCCCAACTGGGCAAGCCGCTTATGGTGACCCACGCGGCCACCGAGAAGCTGACGGAACGCGAGGTGTTCAAAAAAGGCATCAAGGAGATCTTTCGTATTTCCACGCCAGTCTATCAGGACGGCAACGCGGCCGCGTTTGTGGCAAAGGAATTGCCTGCAAAGTCCTGGGCCACGATCAGCCCCAAGTACGAATACGGGTACACGTGCTGGGCCATGTTCAAAGACACGCTTGGCAAGCTCAAACCGGACGCGAAGTTCCTCACCCAATCGTGGGCCCCATTCGGCACGACCGATTTCCGGGCTCACATCAACACGATTTTGGATGCCAAGCCGGACGGACTCTATTCGGTCGAGTGGGCCGGAGAGCTGATTGCCATGATGAAGCAGGCGGCTCAGGCGGGCCTGTTCAAGCAAATCAAGCACGTCATGCTTCCTGTGGGAGGCGCCATGGACGTCCTGGAAGGTCTGGGATCGGAGATGCCGGACAACATTTGGATCTCGGGCCGCTATTTCTTTATGTATCCGGACGACGCTCGAAACAAGAAGTGGGTGGCCGCCTTCCACAAGCGCTGGAACCACTACCCGGCCTATGTCTCCGAAACCGGCTACTCCGCCATGTACGCGTTCAAGAAGGCGGTTGAGGCTTCCGGTTCCAAGGAAGCCAAACCGGTAATCGAAGCCCTCGAGGGAATGGTGATGGAGAGCCCGGCCGGGAAGCGGGTCTTCCGCAAAGCAGACCACCAGGCAATGTATTCGGTGCCCTGGGGTCTCACCACGAGCAATCCAAAATATCCGTTCAAGGTTATGGGCAAGATGGTGGTCATTCCGGCCAAGGCCTGTTTCAACCGCCCACCCTTCGAAGGTGAATCTTGCAAGCCGCCCTTTAAATCCTGAACGCCGGTCATCCCTGGTATGCCCGCGAGGCTACCGGGGATGACCTACGCAGTCTGCTATCCTGGGAACCGTAACAGAGGTCGATGCAAATGCTTGAATCGCTGGTTCATTCATGTCTGGCCGGCCTTTCCACCGGTATGTTCATCTGGCTGGTGGCAAGCGGACTGACCTTGATCTTCGGAGTTCTGGGCGTGCTGAATTTCGCGCACGGAAGCTTTTACATGCTGGGGGCATATTTTTGCTTCACGCTGCTCTCGCTCATGGGTGACAACTTCTGGTTGGGTCTGGCTTTCGGACCGTTATGCGTGTGCATCGTCGGCTTCGTGATGGAGCGATATTTCCTGCGTTACGTCTACCACTTGTATCTGCCCTATCAGCTCCTGCTCACCTTCGCGTTCGTTCTCATCTTCGACGATCTGGTCAAGTTGATCTGGGGGGCGGGCTCGATCGGCTCACCCACGGTTCCGGGCCTGGCAGGCTCAGTATTGATCACGGGTCGGCCGTTTCCCACGTACAGCCTTTTTATTATGACGGTCGGGCCGTTGTTGGCCCTGGGTCTGTGGCTGATTCTCGAGAAGACATGGGCCGGGCGCATCATCCGTGCAGCCTCGTCGGATCGGGAGATGGCCGCGGCACTTGGTGTGCGCGTGCCGGCGCTCTACACTGCGGTGTTCGTCTTCGGTACCTGGCTGGGCGCGATGGGTGGCGGCCTGGCAGTGCCGTATGTGGGTCTTCTTACCCCCGGCATGGGCGAAACCATTATTATCGACGCGTTCGTCGTCGCGGTAATCGGAGGGCTTGGAAGCCTCAAAGGGGCGTTCCTGGGGGCCTTGATCATCGGCCTTCTGTCGTCCTTCGGGACCAGATTCATCCCGACGTTCGACATGTTCTTGACCTTCATCCTGATGGCCGTCGTATTGCTGTGGCGTCCTCAGGGCTTGTTCGGAGAGGCGTCTTAAAATGGGCCGCTATCTGCCGCATCTGATCGTTGGGTTATTGGGCCTGGTTTTCGTGGCAATCGGCCTGTTCGCCGGCCGTTTTGTGCTCTATCTCACCATGCGTGTCATGCTCCTTTCCATTTTCGCGTTGGGCTACAACTTGCTGCTGGGCCGGACGGGATTGCTGTCGTTTGGACACGGTGCGTTTTACGCCGCCGGATCCTATGGCATGGCATTGTTCTATTTGCACGTCAGCAGCGATCCGTTGCTGGGAATCATCGCGGGGTTGGCGCTGGCCGCGTTTACCGCTCTGATTATCGGCTTCTTTTGTGTGCGTCATACCGAGATATATTTCGCGATGCTGACGCTGGCTTTCGGCATGATGGTCTTTTCTCTGATCTGGAACTTGCGGGATATTACCGGCGGCGATGACGGGCTCGTGGGGATAGGGAGGGGTCCACTGCTCGGTTTTTCAATCGCGAAGGACAGTCAATACTATTTCCTGGTGCTGTTCTGTTTCGCTCTGACGGTCTGGCTGATTCATCGTATTCGCTCATCTGCATTCGGGCTCATTCTCGCCGGGATTCGGGAGAATCCCCAGCGAACGTCCTTTGCCGGTCTGTCGGTAAAAGGGTACCGGTTGGCCGCGTTCGTCATTTCCGCGGTGTTTGCCGGGCTGGCCGGCTCACTCGGCGCGATGCTCGAGAGCAACACCGATCCGTTCAGCGCCCACTGGACACACTCGGCCGAGCCGGTGCTGGTCAGTCTCATCGGCGGCCTGCAGACCTTCAGTGGGCCGATAGCGGGCAGTGTAATCTTCGTGGTGCTCCGCGAGACCATCGAGCGTTTTACTCAGAACTGGATGCTCTGGTTCGGCATGATACTCCTGGTGATCATCATGGGATTTCGAGGAGGGGCCATGGGCGCGCCGGAGAGGCTGCTGCGTCGGATCGTCCGGAAGTCCCGGGAAGAAGGTGCCTCATGACCGCGCCGCTGCTCGAGGTGCAAGATCTCACCAAAGCCTTCGGACGAGTAGTGGCCGCGAGGAAATTGAATTTTGAGATTCGTGCCGGCGAGCTCACCTCGGTCATTGGTCCCAATGGGGCTGGGAAATCAACGCTTATCAATATATTGTCCGGTTCAGTGTCAGCCGACGAGGGGAGGATCTTTCTCCAGGGACGGGAGATTACCCACCTGCCCACGCACCGCCGCGTGAGGCTTGGCCTGTGCCGCTCATTTCAGGTCGTCAACGTGTTTCCCGAGCTGACCGTTTTCGAGAACGTTCAGATACCTGTGCTCGCGCTGGTGGGGAGAGCACGTCACGTCCTTCGATCGCTTTCGCGTGAGCCGGGCGTGGCTGACCGGGCCATGGAAGTGCTCGAGCGCGTGAACCTGGCCGGGCAGGCTCATAGTCCGGCCTCGGAGCTTTCCCATGGCGACCAGCGCCTCCTGGAGGTGGGCATCGCTCTGGCAGTACGGCCCAAGCTGCTCTTTTTGGATGAGCCGACCGCGGGGATGAACCCGGTTGAACGGTCGGAGATCCTCGAGAGCATCCGTCGGCTTTCGGCCAGCGGAGAGACCACTTTTGTTATCGTAGAGCACGATATGGATGTCGTTTTCGCGCTGTCCGACCGAGTGATTGTACTTCACTTGGGTGATATCATCTGCGACGGTGAACCCAACGTTGTCAAGGAAGACGAGCAAGTGCGTGAGTGCTACCTGGGCGAGGAGGTGGAGGAGTGATCCTCAGCTTGAACGGTGTCAACACTTTTTATGGCACGTCTCACGTGCTGCAGGACATCTCCATTGAGGTGGACTCCGCGGAAGTGGTGGCGCTGCTGGGACGCAATGGTGCAGGCAAGACCACCACGCTGCGGTCCATCATCGGATTGACACCGCCAAAGAGCGGCTCGATCGTTTTCAAAGGAGACGAGGTGCGGGGTCGGCCCGCGTACGCCATGGCGGGTATGGGAATGGCATACATGCCTGACGACTTGCGTATCTTTCCGGACCTCACCTGCGAGGAGAACCTGGAGATCGCGGCTCGGGTAATTCGCCGCGATGGGTACTGGAACATCGCCCGCGTTCAAGAGCTTTTCCCGGTACTGCGCTCGCGGCGGAAGCAAAAAGGGCTCAATATGTCCGGCGGTGAGAAGAAGATGCTGAGCCTCGGTCGCGCGTTGATGGCCAATCCGGATTTGGTGCTGCTGGATGAGCCTTCGGAAGGATTGGCCCCCTTGGTTGTCGAGACGCTCGCTCAAGCGATTGACACCATCCGTGAGAAGGGAATGACCATCTTGCTTGCCGATCAAAAGCTCAAGTTTTGTCGCCAGGTGTGCGATCGAGGGTATATCGTTGAAAAAGGTCGGATAGTGCACGCGGGGAGTATGGAGAGCATCTGGGCGACTGAAGAGGTGGTCAAGAAATACCTGGCCGTGTAGGTGTTCCTATCGAGGAAACGATTATCTCGTGTTAGACCTCTTCGATTTGACAGGCAACAGGGCCATGGTAACCGGCGCTACCCGCGGACTCGGTGAAGTAGCGGCCAAAGCCCTGGCAAAAGCGGGCGCGGATGTGGCTGTCTGCGGCCGACATCAACCTGACCTGGACCGCGTGACCGGCGAGATCCAGTCCACCGGTCGAGACGCGCACGGCTTCGTTCTCGACGTACTGTCCGCGGATTCCATCAGTCGTGGCGTAGAGCAGATCCTCAACCATTTCGGCAGCATCGAAATCCTTGTCAACAATGCCGGGGTGAATCACCGCGTCCCGCTCCTGGAATTTCCGGAAGAAGAATGGGACCGTATTTTAGACACCAACCTGAAGGGCTACTTCCTCGTAGCCAAGGCGGTGGTTCCGCAAATGGTGGCACAGGGTTACGGCAAGATCATCAATATGAGCTCCATTCTGGGGCAGACCGCTCTTGCCATGCAGGCGGCGTACGCATCCGCCAAGGGCGGCGTGAACCAGCTCACCAAGGTTATGGCTCTCGAGTGGGCCAAGCTGGGTGTGCGGGTAAACGGTATCGGCCCCACCTACTTCGAAACCGAGCTGGTGACCCAAATAAGGAATGACCCAGAACGCTTCAATTTCATCAACGAGCGCACGCCAATGGGTCGCTGGGGTTATCCGCCGGAGCTCGAAGGCACGGTGATCTTCCTCGCTTCGAAGGCTTCTGACTTCATCACCGGCCAGATCATCTATATCGACGGGGGCTGGACTATCTGGTAGGGACGGGCTATCTCCATCCGCCCGCATCATTCTGCTGTGTCGCAAGGTATGGCTGAG
>JARRRG010000250.1:0-4559 GCA_037380965.1 Deltaproteobacteria bacterium | reverse complement strand
GGCCAAAGGTGATAGGCTCGGCATGAATGCCGTGCGATCGACCCACCATCGGGGTGAGCTTGTGCTCACGCGCTCGTTCCTTCAGGGCTGCCATGAGATCGACGATCCCGGTCCGGATAAGCTCGCCCGCCTCTTTGAGTAGCATTGAGAGCGCGGTGTCTACGACGTCATACGAGGTGAGGCCGCGGTGGAAGAAGCACGAGTCTTTCCCGACGAATTCCGCCACCGACGTGGTGAATGCAATAACGTCGTGGCGGGTGGTCTTTTCGATTTCATCAATACGGTCCGGATCAAAGTCCGCGCGTTCCCGAATTCTCTCCATCGCTTCAACGGGGATGACTCCTCTTGCGGCCCAAGCCTCGCAGACCGCGATTTCCACTTCCAGCCATTTCGCGTACCGGTTCCTCGGTTCCCATATTCTTGCCATTGCCTCACGAGTGTAGCGCGGGATCACCGTATCATCCTTTCTGAGCAGCGCTCACGAGGTCCGGAGCGTCAGGAGCCGCGAGGTAAATCTCTTTCAGGCTGTGCCGCGCCTGTCAGGGAGGACCTGATGAATGGCCAGACAGAGCCGCTCTTCACTCCTCGCGTCGCGCTGTGCCGAACCACTTGAATCTTGTTGGAAATATACCTGTAGAATTCGGTGCTTATCAGGTCAAGCTCAAGAATATGCAATCCTATCACGAAGGAACCGCGCGTTGCAAACACCAAGAACAGGAAAAACCCCTCAATTCCTCTACAGTGATTTTCTTGAAACCTCCGCGGCAGCGCGGGCATCTAAAAGAATGTATACTTCCAAAAGAAACGAAAGCCATCGTAAGGGTGACTTTGGGACGGAGGATGATACGATGACGCAGTCACGGATGGCGGAACAGATCGTGAGCGAGATGGAGAGGGTCACTCCTTACATGTATGAAGGTCTGTACGGGAGCTTCCTGCGAAAATATATGAAATCCGATAAATCCACATGGACGTCGGATCTCTCCACCTACCTCGGCAATGTGAATAGGGAATGGGAGGATCTCAGCACCGAGATAGCCGATGTTCTCTGGGAGCGCTTCGAAAAGAGGATCTCCTGCTGAAGGAGCGATAGTTTTTTCTGTGAGCGGGTCTCTCACCCCATGCTCACATCAAAGCTTCTTGAATGTTCGACTCGAGCAAGAAAGAGCCGCATGGATGCACTCCACGCGGCTCTTTTTATGAGGTCCGCGTTCGATTTCTCCTCAGGCCGCCCCTTCGGTCGCTTCCTCCCCTGCCGGCTCCGGCTCGGTCGGCGCTGGGGGGACGTAGTTCGGCTTGACAGGGATTGTCATGTTACGGCCGACTGATTTTCCCCACGTGATAGCCACCGTCCGATATCCGAGATGAGCGAACTTGGAAAAGGGCAGGTACAGAAAAAGGGACAGAATGAACATGAGGTGCACCATGTACACGAAGTACGTGCCCGACGTAGACCCGGCAAATCGCAGGAGCTCCAACAGTAATCCTGTGAAGCCCGTGCCGCAGATGATAAAGAGGAAGAACCAGTCGAAGTAGGAGCTGTTCCCCGCTTCATCCGGGACGGTCAACCTCCGGACGAGCATGATGAGCAGTCCGAGGACGAACGCAACCGCACTCACATTCCCCAGGATTTTGATCGGAACCCAAAGGAAGCCGTATCGAGACGGAGGCAACTTGTGCAAGATGTCGAGGTTGAACGCCACAATGGCCGTTGTCACGAGGAGGCCGATCATACCCCAGAAGACCATGAGATGGGCAGCGTAACGAATGTTGTTGGCTTCGCAGTCCTTGAATGTCGTATGGGGCAGGATCTCCTGGAGCGCTTCAATGAAACTCGGGATGAAGCCCTTGCGCGGACTCTGGACATCCACCGGGTTGTGAGCTTCCAGTTTGTTCCAGTAATTCTTCAGGCTGACACGGATCGAGACCACCGCGAAAAGCAGGGCCAACGAGTAAATGATCTGAATGGGCAGGTAGGCGATAAATCCTGGATAGCTAACAGGCGTGGGACCACTGAAATTGAAGCCGTTGCTGAAGTACGTGAGCAACAGCACAATCACCACCGGTATGCCCATTGCCAGTACGAACAATGACGGCTCACCCACCAGTTTGCCCAGGAAGGACGGCCAGCAACTCTGCTCGATGTTCAGCTTTCGCACAGCCTTGAGCACATCGCCCGGATAGGCTCCTCGGGGACACTGAGTAGAGCAATCATTGCACTGATGACAGAGCCAGACATCCGGGTCGTTCAGCAGTCGGTCCTTTATCCCCCACTGAGCCCAGATCATCTCCTTCCGGGGATAGGGGTTATTGTCCGGGGATATGCGGCACGCGACTGAGCATGTGGCGCACTGGTAGCATTTTTTCAAATCGGTCGCGCCGGCTCGTATCAGGTCCTTGGTGAACTGTAAATCGGGTTCGGCAATGAACGCGTTCGCCATGAGCTGCCCTCCTTAGAAGCCTTTGTACGGGTTGGGATCGAATTCGCCTAACGTCTCGAGGAACGCATCCACCAATTTGGGAATGTTCTCATACTCGTCAATCGCCAGCTGGTGAACTTCGATCCGCTCCGGTTCCAGGACGAGACGCTGAAGCGTCTCCGAAATTTTACCCATACGATATTCCGCCAATTCGCTGCCCTTGACAAAGTGGCACTGATAGTCGTCACCGTACTTGCAGCCGATTAGCATGATGCCGTCGATCCCCTTCGAGAGAGCGTCAGCTATCCACACGAGATTGATAGTCCCCAGACACCGGAGAGGGATAAACCGAATAAAAGGGCTGTACTGACGGCCGTTGATACCGGCCATGTCCACCGCGGGATACGCGTCGTTTTCGCATATGAAGCAGATCACCCGCGGCTTTTCCTCGTACTCGTCAGGGACGTGAAGCGACTTGATCATCGATCCGACGATGTCCACGGAATAGTCCCTGAACGAAATGATTCGCTCGGGACAGGAACCCATGCAAATCCCGCAGCGCCTGCACCTGGTAGGGTTCGGCAGGGGAGTTCCGTCCGGTTTCTCATCGTACATGCCAAAGGGACACTCGTCGGTGCACCTCTTGCACTGGGTGCAGCGCTGAAGAAAGAGCTCGGGATAGGATTCATCTCCTGCCCGTGGATGCACCGCTTTCCCCTGAGCGGTCAGCTCCACACACTGAATAGCCTTCAGGGCCGCGCCCGCGCCGTCGATCCGGCACTGCATGAAGTCCATCGGCTGCCTGACGCAGCCCGCGGTGTAGATGCCGGTTCTCTGGGTCTCATAGGGGAAGCAGATGAAATGAGAATCATTGAATCCATAGGGATTCTCGGGCAGGAATGGGCCCTGGCGGTACTTCAGGTTCACGACCGCGGAATCTTTCGTCACCGGAATCATTCCCGTGGAGAGGACGACAAGATCCACCTTCACTCCAAGTCGTTCTCCGAGCAGGGTATTCTTCAGCTCAACGGTAAGTTGGTCGCTGTCATTGGAAACGCTTACCACCTTCCCCTTTGAGAGGAACACCCCGGGATCGTTCTGCATGGTCTGATAGTACTTTTCGTACTGGCCGGGTGTCCGCATGTCGTCGTAGAAGAGATATGCCCTGCTGTCCGGATTCGATTCTCTCACATAGCCGGCCTGCTTCAGGGTGACGAGATTCGGCACGTACGAGCTAAAGAGAAAGGGGTGCTCGGCACTCTCATCCGCGCAGTCTATGAACGCCACACTCGACACCGGCGCGCCGTTGGACGGCCTCTTGATGGTCCCACTAGCAGCCAATTCCTCCATCTGGACGTTGGTAATCACGTCCGGATACTTGCCGTACCCGAGGTGCTCGAATTGGGCTGGATTGTCGGGACGCCATCCTGCGGCTAGAATTACGGCTCCGACCCTGACCATTTCATGATCGAAATCGAGCTCTTCTTGCTCACCGACCCCCCAGCCTCCGGCCGCGGCCTCCTCTTCGGATGATGATGCCGCCTGCTCCTTCCCGGCTGCCTTTGCCTCCCGAGCCAGTTGCGCTGCTCGCCAGCCGTCCTGTTTCTTGTTCACGGCTTCGACCCAGGGACCGTCCGGCCGTATCACGGCATCGAACATACCGGGGGAGCCGGAAATTTTATAGATGCGTGAAGCCTTGAACACCTTGATCTTGTCGTGCGCTTCGACTTCTCTCGCTGTCTCGCGAATCGGCGATTCCTGAATGACGTCATAGGGGGGCTCTCCGGTGAACACCTTGGGAAACTTCGTTGCCCAGCCGCCGAGTTCGGCCTCCTTCTCAACCAAATAGACACCATACCCTGCCTTCGCCGCGCCCATAGCTGCCGAGAGTCCTGTAGTGCCCCCGCCGATTACGAGGATCCCTTTGGAAATCTCCTCCTCGAACTTGGCCCGATCCTGGTATTTCGAGGCCTTGGTGATGCCCATCCGCAGGTAATCTTCAGCCAGCATCTGGGTATCTTCTTCGTTGGGTGGCTGACACCACACCACATGCTCTCGAAGGTTGACTCGCTCAGTGATCACGCCGTCAAAGGTGAATTTGTCTTCAAACACCCTCCGCGACGGGCCTGCAATCACAAC
>JARRRG010000249.1:0-4561 GCA_037380965.1 Deltaproteobacteria bacterium | reverse complement strand
AACCGACCTCATCGCGTTCTTTGAATGGCCGGGGGTGGAGCCGATACCGCCGAAGGATCACGGCGCGCCGGTAAAGGGGCCCTTCGCGTTCGATCACGTGTCATTCGGGATAGATTCGGAAGAAGCCCTCTGGGAGCTGAAAGACAAGCTGGAAGCAGCCGGATTCTGGGCTTCTGAAGTAGTCGACCATGGATTCATTCACTCTCTCTACTCATTCGATCCCAATGAGATTCCGATTGAGTTCAGCTACAGCACCGGAGGCGAAGCAATTCGCGAACGGCCTGTCATGAGCGACACCGATCCTTCAGAAGTCACCCGCGAGGGCTCCGAGCCTCGCCCGGACAAATGGCCGCCCGTCGAACATCCGACGCCGCCCGAAGATCGGAAGGTGTATCCCGGGGCAGGGAGCGAGCTTTTCCAGGGAGTGAAAGAAGAGTAGATCTGAGAACCCCTCGCCCCGCAGCGGGCACCCGCGCATCGTGCCGTCCGGACGAGGGAGCTATCACGAAGGCTTTGGAATCGAAAAGGGAGGCCCACAAAACGAGACCGGGGAGAGCCTTCTCTCAGGAGACTCTCCCCGGGCGTCTTTCATGAACGTGTCGGCCCCGGAAACCGGAACCACCACTATGCTTCGAGTTCCTCCCGGACCCCCAGCGAGACCTTGTAGAGGATGACGAGGATCAGGAAGCCGATAGACCAGACCCCCAGAGTTATCGATATCTCAGGAAACGTGGGCCAGTACTGGGTGATGGTTTCCACTGGAGACGGAATGAAACCGCCGATCACCAGGGAGACCCCCTTCTCTATCCACAGGGAGAAAAACGTCGTGAGACATCCGATCGTCAAGTATACGGGAGATTCTCTCGTTCTCGGGTTGATCATGACGATCAGGGCAATCACCGTCAGGATTACAAAGAGCCACATCATCGGAACGAGATTGCCCTTGCCGTGCAATCCGACAAAGAGATAGGCGAAACTGGACATATGCTCCGGTATCTGGCTGTAAAAGACGGTGAACAGCTCGCAGGCGATGAAGAATGTACTTACCACCAACGCGTAGGTGACGATCTTTGAAAGGGTTGAAATGGCTTGCCAGCCCGCATCGAACCACTTGTACTTTCTCAGCAGGAGACAGATGAGAATGAGAAGCGCTGGGCCTGCTGCAAATGCGGAGGCCAGAAACCGCGGCGCCATGATCGCGGTGAGCCAGAATCCCCGGCCAGGAAGACCCGAGTACAGGAACGCGGTGACGGTGTGAATGCTGACTGCCCAGGGTATGGAAATGTAAATGAGCACTCTGGCCCACTTGGGCGGCGGCGCTCCTCTGCGCTCGCAGCCCAGGATCGTCCAGCCGATCACGATGTTGAGGAACAGATATCCATTGAGGACAACCATGTCCCAAAACAGTACGGAATTGGGGGTGGGGTACAATAGGACATTAAACGCTCGATCCGGACGCCCAAGATCAACGAGAATAAATGTAAGGCACATGATCACGGAAGCCACAGCAAGAAATTCGCCGAGGACGGTTATCCTGCCGAAGACCTTGTAGTCGTGCAGATAGTAGGGCAGAACCAACATCACAGCGGAGGCTGCCACGCCGACCAAGAACGTGAACTGGCCGATGTACAGACCCCATGACACGTTCCTGCTCATCCCGGTGATTCCCAACCCGTAGCTCCATTGGCGCAGATAGTTGAGAAAACCTATCCCGATAATCACCAGGAGCAATACTACCAAGCCCTTGTAAGCCTTGTGTCCACCTAAAGCCTTCTCTAACATAGGTACCTCACACTATGTAATAGACCTGAGGTCTGGTCCCAAGTTGTGGTTTGCGCCGAATCGCGAAGTTGGTTCGCAACAGCTCCCTGACCTCCGAATTGGGGTCCTCCAGGTCACCGAACACCAACTCCTTGTTCTTGCAAGCCTCCACGCACGCCGGCATGATGCCCTTGGCGAGCCGTTCGGCACAGAAGTCACATTTCTCGACGACACCGCGCATCCGGGTAGGATATTCCCGGTTCAGTTTCGTCTTGATAAACGGCCGGGGATCCCGCCAATTAAGACTCCGCGCTCCAAAGGGACAGGCTGCCATGCAGTATCTGCAGCCGATGCAGCGGTGGTAATCCATCATGACGATCCCGTCTTCCCGCCGAAAGGTGGCTTTGGTGGGGCAGACGCGTACGCAGGGAGGGTTGTCGCAGTGGTTGCAGAGTATCAGAACGGGAAGCCCTTTCAGACGTTCCTCAACGTAGTGATGCAGGACCTGGCCCTCCAGGCTCGGAAAGGCATTCCCAAGGGGCTCGGTCCACAGCCACTTGACAGCATCCTTGGGATTGGGGAAGTCAGGCACGTTGTGGACGGTGTGACACGCTTTAATGCAGCGCTGCATCGCTTCTTCGCCACTACCACTCTCTCTGAACTTTCGAACGTCGACGACCATGGCCCATCTCTTGGCCTTGAGGGCCTTCGGGTTGAGCTCGAATTTCCCGGGAGCGCCCTGCGCCAACGCGTCAACCGCCGGTTTCGCTCCCAGACCGAGTGCGGAGAGGCCGGCAATCTTCAGGAATTTTCGTCTGCTCTGATCCATCACTTACTCCTCCCCGGCAGCTTGAGGCCCGGCTGGATATGGCAATCCCAGCAGATCGGTGTAACATCCAGATAGTTGTGACACCGATCGCAGAACTGTTCCCGGCTCGTGTGGCACTTCATGCAGGTGAGCTCGAGGCTCATAAGGTATTTCTTGCCCTCCGCGTTCACGTAGAATCGATCGTTGTCACGAACGACTGCATTCCTCCACAAGTCAAGCAGTTGCATATGAGAGGATGCCATGTACGCGGTGGATTCGACACACTTCTTCTCCTTCTTTGGGAGCTCCAACTTGGGCGGCGGACCGGCCTTACCCTTGCTGTACCAGATGGGAAACGTGACCAGGCCGAGAAAGATCAGAATGCCTATGACGATCTTCCATGAATCAAACATCCTATTCCTCCTCCTCCATTCCCGGCAGAGGCTCACCGCGGAGATCGGTGGTCCTCTCCTTTTCGCCCTTCATTACCAGCGCGTTCGCGAGCATTTCGTGGATGCCGCCCACACTCACTTCGGGGCACCAGTATTCCATGAGAGTGGACAAGGTCGCCCGGTCAATAGCACACATACAGAGGAGGCGGTTCACTCCGTATTTCTCCTGGACATGTCTCACCGCGTTTGCTCTCGGCAAACCGCCCCGCATTCTCATCTCCATGTTCTCGTCATTGCCGAGGCCGGCCCCTCCACCGCAGCAGAACGTTTCCTCTCTGATGGTATTCTCCGGCATCTCGAAGAAGTTGTTCGCCACGTGCTCTATGCAATATCGAGGCTCATCGAGGAGTCCCGCAGCCCTGGCGGGATTGCAGGAGTCGTGGAAGGTTACGCGGATGTGGTCGTTTCTGCTCGGATTCAGATTCAGTTTGCCATGTTTGAGCAGATCCGCGGTAAACTCGGTGATATGGACCATTTTGGTGGACGCTGAGTTCTCGAACTTCGTACCCGTGATGGGAGAAACCGGCTCTTCGAGAAAATCAGCGGGCCCGTTCATCGTGTCCATGTATTGATGAATCACCCGCCACATGTGCCCGCATTCGCCCCCCAGGATCCATTTTACGCCGAGCCGCTTGGCTTCCGCATAGATCTTCGCGTTGAGCCTTTTGATCATCTCATGGGAGGTAAAAAGCCCGAAGTTGCCGCCTTCGGAAGCATACGTGCTCCACGTGTAGTCCAGTCCAATCTCATGAAAGAGGCACATGTAGCCCATAAACGTGTACGTGCCGGGATCGGCGAAGTAATCGCCGGAGGGGACCACAAAGAGAACTTCCGCCCCCTTCTTATTTACCGGCAGTTCGACCCTGACCCCGGTCACTTCCTCGATGTCGTCTACGCAAAACTCCCACATGTCCATGAGACCATGGGGTGGAATGCCCAGGTGGTTGCCTGTCATGAAACAGTTTGCCACCGGTTCTATGACCCAATTAATGTTTAGGCCCACCAGATTGAGAAGCTCCCGCCCGATCATCGTAACTTCGGCAGTATCAATGCCGTACGGACAAAACACCGAGCAGCGGCGACATTCCGTGCACTGGAAAAAGTAGTAGAACCATTCCTTGAGCACATCCAGCGTCAGCTCCCGGCCCCCTCCGAGCCTTCCCAGCATCCGACCGAGCGTTGTAAAGTCATTCCTGTACACGGACCGTATGAGCTCGGCCCTGAGCACCGGCATATTCTTGGGATCCCCGCCCCCGAGAAAGAAATGACACTTGTCGGCACACGCGCCGCACCTTACACAGGAGTCCATGAAGATCCTGAAGGAACGATACTTGTGCAGCCGTTCCTTGAACCCTTCAAGAATGATCTCCCGCCAATTCTCGGGCAGCTTCCAGTCTTCCGCTGTTGCAGACCATTCCCTCGGATTCGGCATGTCAACCTTCCTGAGGTTTTTTGCCGCCGCGGGATAGCTATATGTTCCGGGCTTGAAGACTGTGGGAGTCTCCATCCACGGCTGATCAGGCGGAGTGTAATCTATCTC
>JARRRG010000248.1:0-10378 GCA_037380965.1 Deltaproteobacteria bacterium | reverse complement strand
TGTCCATGATCTGCGGCCGGAGGACCACACAGGAGTTCGAGAAGACCCGGTCGTGCTTCAGCTCAACCACTTGAGAGGTCTTGTCATGGATTAACGTGGCCGCAGAGAGTAATGAAAGAAAGGCTCCTACCTCTGAAGTCCTTCCAATACAGCCTTTTCCGCTCCAGGTGGAGCATATACCCAGAACATTCGGAGCTCGGTCCGGCCGGTATTGATAAGTTGGTGGTGGGTCTTTGGAGGCACAAAGATCACTGTTTCAGGAGCGACGTCCGCGCTTTCATCGTCAAGCACGGCCTTTCCGTTTCCCTGAACGACCAACCAGGCTTCCACCTCCGATTCATGGGCATGATTGCTCGTGGAATTGCCTGGAGGGAGAATCGTCATTCCCACGGAAAACCCTTGAACCTCTTCCTCCAACAGCGGGGAGAGCAAGACTTTCAGCTCCCGCCTGTGCGGATCCGGCGTTGTGATTCCTTTTACATGGGCCGAATGTACGATAATCATGGAAAACCCCATTCCAATCGAAGCATTCAATTTCCCTCAGCGTGGACCTGCTCGGATCAGCCCCGCGCCGTTCGGAGTGACGGTCGTGGCATACGGATCCGTCCTTTTGACCATCCCCTCTGGAGCGTGCCCGGTCTTCCAGTAGAGGTTCTTGAGCCGGTTCAGGAATTCGCGGTCCCTCTGTTCAACGGCCTCATCGAGTTTTCCCGACTCATAAGCTGCTGAATAGTCGTAAAATCCTTTGCCGCTTTTGAGTCCGTCGCATCCTTGGGACACGAGGTCTTCCAGGACCCGGGGAGCAGCGGTTGAGCTGTTGATGGCCGGCATGAGATTTTGGCAGACTTTCAGCCAGAGGCCGATTCCCCCGAAGTCCACCGTCTGCAACGGGCCGATGCTGGCGAGCCGGAATCCAATACTCCCGCGAACAGCCCGGTCGATGTCTTCGGCGCTTGCCACCTCCTGCTCGTATAGACTCAAGACCTCTCTGATGAGGGCCATCTGAATTCTGTTCACGATGAAACCGGGCAGTTCCCTGTTTATCCTCACAGGCAGTTTCCTCAGTTTCGTGAGGAGCGCGATGGTGGTATCCATGGTCTGCTCACTCGTCCATTGAGATTTAACCACTTCCACCGTAGGCACGATGTGAGGGGGATTGAACCAATGGGTAATAACCAGCCGTTCCTTCCTCTTCACTCGGCCGCCCATGTCGGCAAGTGTGAGCGATGAGGTGTTGCTCGCCAGAATCGCGTCTCCTGTGCAGTGGGCCTCCACGTCAGCAAAGAGCTTCTCCTTGAGGGCCAGATTTTCAGGAGCGGCCTCGACAATGAATTGGCTCTCCTCGACCGAGCGCTTCAGCTCCATCGTGGCGGTAAGCCTTTGAAGAGAGGACGCCACATCAGCCTTGTTGATGAGGCCGAACTGAGAGAAGCGTTCGAGCCCCTGTTCGATGTGAGATCTCGCCCTGTCGAGGATCGATTGGTCAACGTCGTACAGCATGACGGGATACCCGGCCATCAGGAAACATTGCGCAATACCATGGCCCATGATTCCCGCTCCGAGAACGGACGTCTGATGAATGTCCTCCAGTTTCATGTCAACTCCTTCGCATTACAAACCACATGCCATATTCCCCTCGTGGCGGAGATGGAAGCGGCGAGCCAATGCATCGTCGGATCCCGGCGTCTCAACCCGCGAGCAACTTTGGAAGCCACAAGCACGTCTGCGGAAAAATCAGGGTGATTACCACCACGAGGATCTGAAGCAGGACGAACGGAATGATGCCCACGTACATACTGCCCAGTGAAAGCCCCAGATCCAAACCTTTCAGATAAAATATGGAATAGGCAAAGGGAGGTGTCAGGAATGATATCTGAAGACTCGTGCAGATGACAATGCCTACCCATAATGGATCAAACCCCATCTTAAGAAGCATGGGAGAGAATATGGGTACGACAATCAAGAGGATGCCGATCCAATCAATGAACATGCCCATTACGAGTATGATCACCAGCACGGTGAGGAAGATGCCCCAACTGCCAAATCCGAGGGACAAAAGGAAATTCGTGATCACCTGCCCGCACCCCGCGCTCAAGAATGCCCCGGTAAACATGTTCGCCGCCATTGCAATGAAGATGATCATCGCCGTGATTCTCAGGGTGGCATAGCAATTGTCGAGCAGCACGTACCACGTGAACCTTCGGTAACAGATCGACAGAATAACCGTTCCGAGTGAGCCGACTGCGCCCGCCTCCGTCGGCGACGCGACTCCGAAAAAGATGGAACCGAGAACCGCAAAAATGAGAAGCGCAGGCGGGAAAAGATACTTCGCGCCCATACTCAAGGATTTTCTACTAAAGAACGCCAGCCTGTCCTCGGTTTCCACTGCCGGCCCCAATTCCCGGTTTAGGGCGCATCGGATGAGGATATACACGACATATACCGTCCCGAGGAGCAGGCCCGGAATCACCGCTCCCGCGAACATCTGGATGACCGACACGCCCGCCATCGGCGCATAGAGTATCAGCATGATGCTCGGAGGAATGAGAATCCCCAGCGTTCCCCCAGCGCATACACATCCGCTCGCCAGCGATTGGGAATAGCGGCCTTTCAGCATGGCCGGCACTGCCAGCAGTCCGATCGCGGTTTCGGATGCGCCGACCACGCCGGTCGTGGCCGCGAAGAGCACGGCCAGGACCACGGTGGCAATGGCCAGCCCACCGTTGAGCCCGCCAAACCAGCGGTGCAGAATAGCAAAAGCCCGTTCGGCCACCCCAGAGGTCTGCATCATGTTACCCATAAAGATGAAGAGCGGGACCGCCGCGAGGATATACGCGGAGAGCGTGCCGCCAACCAACCGCATAGGAATCATGTACAGGTACGCACTACCCGAGGTCAGCAACCCGAAGACGAGACCTACCGTACCGACACCAAACGCGATGGGAAACCCCAGGAGCAATACGAAGAGGCTCAGGAGCATGAGGATCGTCGTGAGTTCAGGGCTCATATCTGCCCCCCCGAACTACGGTGAAAATCCGCCGTATGAAATCAACCACGCCCTGAACCAAGAGCAACGCCAGCCCGTAACCGATCGCCAGCTTGAATGGCCCCAAATAGGGTCTCCACGCGCTCGCGGACGACCGCTCCCCATAGGTCATGGACCAGATTCCATGCTCGCCGCACTTGTAAACCAGCACCACCATGAGAGGGAAGAACAGGACGATGTAGCCGATGATGTCCGCAATGGCCTGCCCGCGTATCGAGAGGCGTCCGTACAGGAGATCCATGCGCACATGTCCATGCAGGTAGTGGCAATATGCCACGCCAAGCATGGCGAAACTCCCGTAGAGCATGATCGTCATGTCATAGGCCCAGAAACTTGGCTTGGCGAAGACATAGCGCATGAATACGTCGTAGCAGATTCCAACGGTAAGGATAACCACGAGCAGGCTCGCCACTTTGCCCGTGATCTCACTGATGCGATCGATGACGTGGAAGAATCGTTCCATTATCCCCTCCGTCTCGATGAAGGGCTGTCTCCTCGGCTGGGGCGGCGGAGAGACAGCCCTTTTCCACAAAACTATCCGCAGGTGCCGACATTAATGGGGGAGGGTATAGGCATCATGGTACGGGTACCAGATCTTGCCGAAGCTCTTCTGAGAGGTCCAAACCTTGTTGAAGAACTCGTCTTTTTTGGCTAACTCGTCGAGGTACTCGTGGGCCCATTTTACGAAGGTCTTCACGGTTTGGGGATCCATGGTAACAAAGGTGATTCCATTCTCCTTGAAAAATTTCACCGCCTCGATGTTCTTCTTCTCCATCCAAAGCCACTCATTTAACCGAGACGCGTCGATCCCAGCTTGCAGGTATTTCTTCAGATCGTCGGGCAGGGCAGCGTACGCTTTTTTGTTTACAATCAATTCGAGCTGAGAGCACGGCTGATGGATGCCCGGCAGCATGACAAACTTGCAGACCTCCCAGATGCCCATGGTCTTGTCAAACGCGGGAATGCTGTATTCCGCGGCATCCAGTACGCCCCTCTGGAGATTCGGCATGATCTCACCGCCGGGGCAGAAGATGACCGACATTCCGTGCTTGGCGAGCACGTCACCCATGAGGGGCATCATTCTCAGCTTCAAGCCCTTGAAGTCTTCAATTTTTTTCAGGGGTTTCTTGGCCCACATAAAGTCTTCCATAGCGATAGGCGCGCAGGGGAACACCTTCACTTTGAAGCCGTACTTGTCATACATTTCCTGCCACAGCTTCTTGCCCCCACCTTCGTTGAGCCACATCTGCATGCCCACGACGTTGAAACCGCCAGGAGCCGCAGTGAAGAGAGGAGCTACGGGGATTTTTCCAACCCACTGGGCTGAATAGCCGAAATTAGCCTGGTACACGCCGTCGCTGACCGCCTTGATCCCTTCGAATGGCGGTACGAGCGAGCCCGCGGGATAGACTTCAAAGACGAGCCGACCGTTGGACGCTTTTGCGACTTCTTTTGCAAGACGTTCCAACTTGTCGGCAGCCATCGCGGGAACCGTCAGCAGCAGGACCAGACCGACGATCAACGAAATCCTCAAAATCCTTCTCCTCATTGCAATACCTCCTTGGTGATCGAGTTTTGCACGGTACGTCCAAAGCAAGAGATCCAACGTCCCTCCCTTGGTGAAGCGCTATGGAATCGGAAATGAGTGACTGACGAGTTTTGCCGATCTTTGGACCTTCGAAGGTTCGCTTGCGCACCATATCCCCTCGGAACGGGTGAGTACCTCCCCGATGATGCCTCAATGCCCGCGATAGGGCCATTTTCGTGGAATTTGAACCTTTTTCCGGCGAGCTTTGATCTTATCTTTCTTTCAACCCCACTGTCAATGACAATCCGCCGGGTCCTCCTTACCCCCGGAAGCCCGTGCAGAACGCGTGATACAGACGCGGACACAGCCTGCCGGCCACTCTCATTCACTATCATTCCTACTGATACCGGGAAACACCTACCACAACTGCATCGAAGTCCCCGACCCCTTGGCCGGCAAAGGCAGGAAATATCCCCCGGTTGCTGGAAAACTCTCTGTCCCGGTCTGCTGCGAAGGCGTTGCTGAAGATGAACAGGGCTACTGCCGCGATGAGGATGGGCCTGACATAAGCTGACGGTGCATCGTTAACTTCCTTTGAACGGTTCGGTTATCCAAATGCCGGTACAGATATCTTTTGGCTGCGGCACGGGCGCATAACAAGTCAATATTTGCCTGCCCAAAGAAATCCGGGCTCTATGTTGGTCCGTGGCCGAACCTGAGGCACCGGAGGAAGCTCCTCAGGAGAAATCAATAGGTTAGTTGGGGCGGAAACAGGGTTTGAAACCGGTCGGAGGCATAATGAACTGGTCACTCTCCTTATTGCCGTAGGAAGCAGCGCAGTGCTGTCGCGAAATCTTTCAATTCTCCCTATTCGTATCGTTTGGGATGCGCCTTCAATTCCTCGAGGAAATCATCCACAATCCGTTCCTGATCGTATGACGGTTCCCAGCCCCATTCCTTTCGAGCAAGACGGTCATCCATGGGAAGCAGGAGCTTGTCCAGGATCGGTTGCATTGCCATGTCCGGCTGGAAGTCGATCCGCGCGGTGGGTATCCTCTCCTTGACGATGTCAACCAGTTCCTGGGCCGTAGCAATCGGGGTGGCGCCGGCAATTACGTAGTTCACCATCTGTATGTTTTCAAGAGGAGCTTGAGCGAGTTTTACCATGGCAAGGGCCGCGTCCTTGTAATACATAACCGGGCATCGGGTTTCCGGGCTGACCGTGATGGTGAAGGGGTTTCCCTTGGCGCAGAAGAGCTGCGGCCGCTGCAGGGTATAATCGCCGACCATGTCGGCCCTGACGTCCAATCCATAGGTGGCCAGGGTGCTCGAGAATAGCACCTGTGGGACCTGAAACAGTTTTGCGGCCTCGAGCACATGGAACGTTCCCATCGCGTTCGCTCGAAATGACGCGGCCGGGTCCGCGTCCGAGGGCACCGAAAGCATTCCTCCGAGGTGATAGATGGCACGGGGATTGGCGTTCTTGACCAGGTTCAGCACATGGCTGAAGTTCCCCAGATCTCCCCGTATCACCTCGATTCGGTCCTTGACGTCCTCGAGCAGCTTCGTGGACGGGTTTATGTCGAATACAACCACATCCTTTTCGCCATTGTTCAGCAGAACCCGCGCAATCCCAGCGAATTCCCGATTCTCGGGCCGGGTGTGCCGAGAAAGGGGATGTCCGCGCGTCCATGAGTTCACCATCCCGAGGAACACGCGACCGACCAACACCATCCTATCACACTTGTATAGGATCTCGCGCGAAAAGGCCTGGGAATGATTCAGCTTGTCAGCTGGCTCGAAAATACCGGTCGGCACGCGGCAGGGGAAGGGCAAGAACCAAACGATCTGGGGCCTTGTCGACGGTTTTCAGGTCCCCAGCAGCTGCTGGCAATTGGGCCGACCGAATAGAGATAGGAGCTCACGGGGGTGGGATCATGGCGGAGCAGATTCTCAAGCAACGACCGAAACATCATGGACATGGGCCGAGGGGACCTGATGGCAAGTTCTGATACAATAGTCTTTTCCTTCCGTTCCTAATGCGCGTCGATGGCGAGAGAGAATTTGATGTGTCGTGAAGGAGAGCGCATGTGATACGATCTGGTATTCCCGTTCTCTACTTCCGGTATCGCGAGCGTATCGGTATAATCGAATGCGGCCGGAGAGACCGATCCCCAGAGAAAGGATGACCAATGCCCATCATAACTATTTCGAGGCAAGAAGGCTCCTACGGAGACGTCATAGCTGCGATACTCGCGAGGAACATGGGCCTGGAGCTGATTACCCGGCAGAAGGTGCACGAGATCGCGCAGTCGTGCGATCCGGAGTACAGTGAGGCCTGCGTCGACTACGAATCGGAGCACGGCCCCGGTTTCTTCGAGCGCATCTTTTTCGATAAGACTTCATATACGAGCCTCTTTCAATCCCTTACGTATGAGCAGGCCGGCAAAGGAAATGTCATTATCATCGGGCGGGGGGCCCCGGTGGTGCTTCAAGACATTCCCTCGGTCTTCAAGCTCTGTGTGGTCGCGCCGAGGAAGGTCCGAGTCGAGCGGGTCAAGGCTCGATATAACCTCTCCACGGCCCGGGCTGAAGAATACGTCCGAAAGCACGACCACGAGCGGACAAGCCTGGAGACATCCGTCTTTGGCAGGGACCCGGGAGACTGGTCGCTCTATGACATCATCATAAACACCGCACATTATGACTCCGGATCTGCCGCGGAGGTGGTGCAGTGCGCAGTGGAAAAGAAGGTGACCCATGAAGAGGAAGCTCAGTTCCTCGAGAAACTGAAAAACATGGGATTTGCAAAGAGGATCGAAACGATCATTCGAAGAAAACTTACGCCGGTTGTGGCTCGAAATGTGGAAGTAGAGGCCGAATCAGAGGGAGAAGTAACCCTGAAGGGAAGCATTCGGAGTATCCAGGACAAGGAGAAAACTCAAAAGATCGCACAGGAATGCCCCGGGGTGACCAGCGTAAAGAACGAGCTCAAGATCCTTGAAGTGGCATGGATCTGAAATGCCGGGAGCACCCGGTACGATCACCCTCGCGATTCGCTGCCCCGCGTGTGATCGCATTCCGTGCCTCAGCGAGAAGCGACAACACGGGCACGGCAACGCGAAGATTGCTCTCTCGGCTGCATGCCGCCTCGAGAATTCAGTTCCCAGGGTGTCGCCGCGTCCCTTCTGATACCAATTCACGATTTAGTCTGGAATTTGATATGGGTTCCCCCAGTATTTCTTCGGGAGGTGTCTGAGGGGTGGAGTGACGTGAGCTGCGCCGCATCTTTCGGAATTCGAGGTGTCAATACGGCTCAGGCAAACGGCTGGAAGAGAGCAACGCCGGTGGCTGGTAATCTGGAACGCATTGGTTGAGCCACGCCCGGCCAGCCACCTGAATGCTCTCTGAATCAAGCCACCGGCACTCAGCGCAGGCGTTTCAGGGCATCGACGAAAACAGGATTGCCGGAACTTAATTTGACCGCTATTTCATAGAGATCAATCGCTTTCTCTCGGTGCGCAGCTCCCAGGTTGGCTGCGGCGTTTGCGCTCCACGGCGCGATTGATCGTGCCACCTCCAGTAATGATATACCGTCGTCTATTTGGTTCCGCTCCAGCAACCAAAGGCCCTGATTCACAAACTGGGGTTCAACAAAGAAACCACACGTCGCGCATCCTGACGGATCAGTAATAGCCGTGCCCGGATGGAGCTTCGCTTGAACTGTGCAGTGGACATGAGGCACATAGTATAACGCTTTATCATAGGCTTGGAAGGTACTCTTCACTTGAGACGGCGATAACGCGACATAATGTGAGTTGTTGTGCAGTCGCATCGGGCTTGCCGAATAATGCATGCTCTTAATGTAGTCTTCTAATTCTCCCTTGGCGAGCCCCAATGCTCCAACTCCGGCGTAGAGGGGACATGCGAAACTTGTCCCCACCACGGCGGGAATTTGTTCCACCGGTACATCGAACAACGGGACCTGCCCGGGCAAAGGTAATGGTGCTGTTATGCTGTTCTTCAGTCCGCCGTCGCTTGTGGAATGTAATGTCGATTCTCCTTGTCCTACGAAGCCGACACCAGTAACAGGTGTGGAGCGTGCAGGGCAGAAGACCGTGTTTGTCTTTGTGTCCTTGATCTCACCAGCGGCGGCAAAGACCAATTTGCCGGTATCACAGGCTTCAGTCGCAGCGTTACACAAGTCGCATTGAGGTTTTTCGGTCAGGTATAGCTCCTTGAACTTGAACCATTCCATTTCAAGAATGTCGGCCAGCTGGTCCGGATCAATTCGCGTTAATTCAAGGGAACGGGGAACGCCGAGGCTCAGATTTATGACGTCCGCATCCGTTCTCGAGGCCTCGCGGATCGCGTGAGCAATGGTGTGCTGGTCCATGTCGCCGTCGCGTCGGACCACATTATAGATGTCTAACCGAGCATCCGGTGCTACTTCGGAGATCAGAAGGGCCACTGCCGTGCCGTGGCCGATCGGGTCCTTGTCGGCCCCGCCCGGTACAAATGATTTGAACTGATCGACGCGCTTCTTGAGCCTGGGAATATCGAGTCTACAGCCTGAATCGATGATGGCCACCCGCCTTCCTTGGCCTCGCCGGCCTAGCTTGTGGGCATGCCGTACCGCGTTCCAGAACAGGCTTTCGAAAGAAAGGCTCCAGCGATCTGAACCGGGATCATAACCGCTCAGTAGCTCTCGCACTTCCTTTAACGGAGACTCAAGTCTGCATTTACGAGGTCTCTCGATCATGTTGTCCTCCCAGCTCTGGATCGAGCTCATCGAAGACCGGGTCGCGCGCGGGCAATGCTTCGAATCCCGCAGCTCGAAGTCCCTGTTTCGATCGATTCATCACTACCTCTTTGGTAATCACCGGTCTGACTTGTGACGCACCGCTCCTGTTCGTTGATGCGAATGTTCGGCGGCCGGTCGGAGATCTTACACACCATAGTCGAGCGAAGGATTCAGCCTGGTTTCTGCCGTGCCCACTTTCAGTACCGCATACGTCATCTCACGAAACGGATTGTCGTCAGGCGATTGAAGAAAATCCTTTAAGGCCATGTCTTGCGGCTTGAGCAAACCATATGCTCCCATGTACACGGGCTCGTTATCGATGAGTGAACTATAGTCGCGCCCCCGCGCAAGAAGGCAGAAACCCGGGTTCAGGACTCCCACGGTTACTGAAGGAACGCCGCCGGTAAAAGAGTCACGGGCATGCTGAGTCAGGGCTAAGGTCATTGGCCTGCTCTTAAACAGACAATTGCCTGCTGAGTGATTGCTGGGAAGCCGACAGCGGAAATGAGCGCCTTACCCGTGCCAGACTGGAAGAATGTGAATATTTTTCGCCACCATGCGGGCTCCTTGTGCCTTACAACTACAAACGATAGTCTTCCCAAAGCCCCGGGTATCTCAATGGGGCGGCGCGAGAATGCTTCATTAAAGTCGGTCTTTAGATCCTTTGCCTCAGTTGGTTTCTTCATTGCTTCGTTGTACAGATTAAGACCGGCCGCGATAGACCAGAATACCGTGTCCAGGGGAGAGTCAGAATTGGAGTCCTTGCCGAAATCAAGCCGGAGGGTCGCTCGTGCATTTTTCTCTATGCTTTCATCAGAGCCCACATGGAAAGAGACAAGCTGAATTCTGGCCAAGGCATCGGGTTTGTCATCTCCGCCCGGCTTGACAGGGTTGACCTCGGACATGTCCAGGATAGTCGGCCCATTCACTTCGGTGCTGAATTGGAAGACTATAAACTGGTCTTGTAGGTCACTTTCCGCAAGTGTTACGCCACGGTCAG
>JARRRG010000247.1:0-6300 GCA_037380965.1 Deltaproteobacteria bacterium | reverse complement strand
TTTTGCGTGTGGCACACACTGGCTGATCACCCGCTGAGCCTCACTTTTCTCTCCCTGAGCCTTCTGAGGGAGTGGGCAAGGATCTGTCCGGATCGTATTGTCGTGTTCTATCACCTGAGGGGGAAAAAGGTCCTGGAGAAGATGGAAGGATTCGACAACGTCCGAGGAGTCGAGCTGCGGAGACTCGAAGACATCTTCAGATATCAACCGGAGTTCGATGTGTTGTACACTCCTATGTGGTGGGGCCACACCAGTTTCATTGACCGGCCCCAGGTGCACCTCATTCCGGAGGTCTTTTCCCCATTCTATCCGCAATTCTATAGCACGAGCGAAATTGAGCTCCAATTCGTCCTACGCAACTACGCGGTGGAGTGCTCGGCATACATTATCGTCCCCTCGAACTACACGAAAAACATTCTCATCGAGAAATGTCACTTCCCCCCGGCAAAGTTCCGAGTGGTGCCGCATAGTGCTCATCCCATCTTTTCCGATGATTCCGATCCAGGAATAAGGCCGGCTGCGATGCCGCCGGACATCGAGAATTACCTGTTTTTCCCGGCCATTCCCACGAGGCGTAAGAATCACGAGACATTGCTGGATGCCTTGCAGCTTGCGGAAACCCGATACGGAATCAAACCACCGTGTCTCTTTGCCGGGGCCATGCCTGACGCGCCCTTTATCGTGGATGTTCCGGGTGAAATCCGGAAGAGAAGCCTCGAAAAGAGTGTGCATTACATCGGCACGGTCTCTTTGCCGGAGCTCAAATATCTGTACCTCAACGCGAAGGCGCTCATTGTACCGAGTTTTTCCGAAGGATTTGGCGTTCCGCTGCTCGAGGCCATGACCGTGGGCTGCCCTGTCATTGCATCCGATAGGGCAAGTATTCCGGAAGTCGCAGGGGACGCGGCTCTCTATTTCAACCCTGATAACGCGGCAGACATGGCTGAGGTCATCTGCGGATTATATGAGCGGCCGGAACAGGCCCGTGAGATGGTTTCAAAGGGAAAAGAGCGCTCAAAGCAATTCTCCGATGCGAGACAAGCTCAAGAAACCCTGGCGGTTCTTGAAGATGCATGTGCAGCCTGGAAGAATGACAATACAAGGCGCATGGGTATAGCAAAGAACCCCGATGTGCAGAGACCTCTGCTGACCGTACTCGTATTTCTCACGTGGTCGTCTCCAAAACAGGTGATAATTGAACTTCAAAAGCTGCGGGAACAACTCGGCCGGGCTCTCGAAGTGATCTTTATCACGCCTCGAGGACACGCAGGTCATATCGAACGGTTATTCAGCCACGCAAAATACGTGCGGAAAAGGCGGGACCTTCACGCCACTCTCGAGGACGCGATAGAAGCTGCCTCCGGTACATTTGTCTTCTTTTCCCGGGGCAATGCCGTGCCGCTCTTGTCGTTCATCCTCTATCTTGGAGAAGAGATGGCTTCCGGTCGAGTGACCGAAGAATTGCTGTATGGGGATACCTATATGATAAATAGGCGCTTGAATAAGGTTCAGTCCACGAGAACCTATTCGGAAATGGAACTGGATTTTGAGGAAGACTACCTTCGCGATTATCTTGCCTTTGTTGTGCGGAAGGACGGTCTGAGCGCATCACTCAGACATGCTCAGTCGAAAATGAGGAAGCTGACCCATCTTGCAGAGTTGCTGTTCGCCACCTGTAGTAAACGGCGACTGTACCGGCCGATTTGCATGACGGTTGCCTGTCTCCGACCCCCTCCTTCTTCTGAAATCATGCTCAGGAGATTGAAGAATAATGTCAAACATGGCAGGGCGTTAGTCGGCTTCCTTGATAGGTTGGGATTGAGGGATTTGACCCTCTGGTTCTTCGATCGATACCAGAACAATCCTCGATTGGCGAGAGCGGCTCTCCGTATTATCAAACCCTTTCGGAAAGAGGCGCGACCATCTGAGAACCGTTAGGCCGTATGCGCTGTCGGGAGTCGGGGCGCTCCTCTGCCAGAAGTGTCCGAAAGCTTAGCGGAAAATCATCCCGGACAGGGCAGGGCCCACTCGCGGGCGAGCCTCCGGGTGTAGCAGGGAACGGGAGACACCACATGGGAATGCTCATCTTTTACCTTGTTGATGTGTTCGCGGAAGAAAAATACGCAGGTAATCAGTTGGCTGTGTTTCGAGGCGGGAATGCTCTTTCTGATATCGAGATGCAGCGGATCGCGAGGGAAATGAATTTCTCCGAAACCACATTTATCATGTCTGAAACACCGCGTGAGGGTGGCTTCGATGTACGGATTTTTACGCCCCGTGAGGAAGTGCCTTTTGCCGGGCATCCCACATTGGGGACAGCCCATATCATTCGGCACGAGATGATGACCGAGGGTGGAGGCGCGATACGTCTGAATTTGAAGGTGGGGCAGATCCCGGTTATGTTCGGCGAGGGAGTCGGAGAGCAAAGCACCTATTGGATGAAGCAGATTGAGCCGATTTTCGGCGAGACACTCAGTGCGGACGTCATTGCGCCTGTATTGGGCCTCAGCCCGAATGAGATCGATCATCGCTTTCCCATTGAGGAAGTTTCGACAGGTCTCCCCCACATCCTCGTGCCGCTCCGAAGCATCGAATCTCTGAAGCGAGCCCGGGTGGACAGGGATTTATACTTCACGTTTATCGAGAAGAGGTGGGCAAAACCGATCCTGATTTTTTGTCCGGAGCCGCATGAATCCCGGAATGATATCAGCGTTCGCATGTTTGCCGATTTCTTCGGTGTGCCCGAAGACCCCGCGACGGGCAGCGGCAATGGCTGTCTTGCCGGCTTTCTCGTGCGGCATCGATATTTCGGACGGGAGCGCATCGATATTCGCAGCGAGCAAGGGTACGAGATCGGCCGCCCGTCATTATTGTTGTTGAAAGCCGAGGAAAAGGACGGTCACATACAGGTATCGGTTGGCGGTAACGCGATTACGATAGCGAAGGGGGAATTTCTCTAGACCTGACTCGAAACGCATATGCGAGATTGGAAGCCGATGATTTCATACCACTTCACCATTTAACAGGTGGACTTTCAGGGTCTACGATGGGGGATGCTCGAAGAGGGAGATGTGTCTCCCCCTTGAATATTGATATCGAGAAGTGATTCTTGGGTGTCGACCTTGAGCCTGTTGGCAGAATCAAGCCCGTGCCGCGGCACCGTGCTGTCACTCTGTCGACGGTTTTATCGTCGGACTTCGCTTGGCCTTGCGGTGTCTCCTTATTGTCTCGATGAAACCAACGAGAACGAGCGCGGGAAACAACACGAATTGACTGCATGTATGCAGGTAGCTGTACAGGTAAACATTCCGCGAGACTTTCGTGTAGTGCCCCTTCATCGCCACATAGTAGGTTCCATTCACGATCTTGCCGTTGATTGCGTCGCCATGGATCACCGAGGTGACGATCCCCCAAATGCCGAAGTTGATCACCGTGATCGCGAACAGTATCTTGGTCGCTTTGCCCATCCCGGTCTTCCACCGCTTCCGAGGACGCGAAATGCCCTCCAGAGGAGCTCGCGGCCGGAGCATTGGCAAGCTTGCCCGTCACTTCTGCGCCGGGCTTGCTTCTTTGGGGGTGTTGGGGTCGATTCGTGGTAACGGGATTATCATAGCCGGGGATAAATTCGTGTCAAGGCGAGCACGCATCCTCCTCCACATCACAAGGGATTACCCGAAAGCCCGTCGAGCGGACAACCAAAGCCAAACAGAACGCGGTCGACCACCTGAGTATAAACCATCGCGGTAACGATGATTTATGCTCGGTGCCGCCTGTCGAACCGCAACCGCCTGTTTCGTCTCATGCCGCCATCCGGTGCCTGAACCGATCGAGCTAGTCTGCGACGTGAACTTTCTTCTCCTTCAGGTCTTGGCGAAATGGCAGCTTATCGGTGCTGGAGATCTCGAAGCTCAGCTCATGAAGATAAGCGTCGAGAATCTCTCGCATCAGATCGATCTCATACTCATCGAATTCAATTGGGATCATGGTTCGCTCCTTCCTTCACGTTTCCGTTCATCTTTCCCGACCGTGGGCCGTCATCAACCGGCTCGAAATCTTCAGCGGGCCGGGCAATTTCATTTGCTCCCGTAGGGGATTGCCCCATGTTATTCCCGTCGCTCATACATTAGACATCGATGCCGGTCCTGGCACCTTGCGGTGACGAGCCGCCTCCGTGAATCCGGGCTAACCGTGCCGCTGCTCGTCAGCGATGCACCGCAAACCGGTCGTAGTCGCCTGAAGCGAGCTCACTGAAGAAATCGCGGAGCCGATGGTCGCCGTACGCGTCGCACTCGGCGTCTCCGGCCGCTAAAGCCGACATCATGAGAATGAGGCTGGCAAGGTTGATGTTGAAGGGGCGGATTACCGTCCCCGCAGCAGTGAGCACCCACCGCGGAATGGTACTGATCCGCGGCGGCATGCCGAGCACATCGAACGCGAGCTCGCCCGCTTCACGCATTGTCAGCACATCCGGGCCTCCTGCCGGGATCTCTCGGCCGAGTGCATCAATGTTGTCGACTGCATCAAGGCAGACTTCCGCGAGGTCTGCGCCGTGAATGGGGTTGAAGTGCGCACCACCGCCCGGGATCCATACACGGCCTCGCGTGGCCATCGCGAAAATCGCGGCCATGTCGTTGAAGAACCCGGATGCCCGGATGACGGTCCAGGGCAACGTTCCTGCCCGCAGTGCATCAACCACCCGCTCGCGAGCCTCGATCTGCGGCACTCGGCTGCGAGCCTCGGTCCCATGCAGCACCGAGACAAAGACGAACTGCGAAATTCCGGCTTCCCGAGCCCGGGAAAGGATGTTCATGTTCCCCCGGAAGTCCACCTCGAAGCAACTCGGCTTGGCCGCGACGGTTCGATTGCCGAGCGAGCTCACCACAAACGCGGCCCCGTCACACAGTCCGTCGAGCGTTTCGGGCTTGGTCGCCTCACCCACGAAGACCTCGTCACACATCGGCCGCGCATCACCGAGGCGCTCCTCCGAACGTACGAGCGCCCGCACGCGATATCCGCGCGTGTGTGCGCTTTTCACGAGGTATCTGCCGAGATAACCCGTCGCCCCGGCGATGACGATGCGCTTCTGTTCCGCGGAATTCATCTTGTCGCCCTCCTCAGTCTCGTGGTGGTCACCGGCCGGGATCATGCCGCGGTCCGGCCCTTTGCACGGCCTTATGCAATTGATTGAGCGGTACGGATCTTCTCCTTGGTTAGAAGGACAACTGCTTTATGGTCAGTCCCTCAACATGAAGTGGCTTCGGGGAGACCAGGACAAGCCCCATGCCGCCTTTCGGTTTTACCGCTCCAACGAACCAACCCTTGGTCCGCGCATACTTCAGGAATTTCACATAGCTTTTCGCAAATTCCACGGCATGCATCGCGATAATGGGTCCGTTGGTGAATTTGGGCTCCGCGGCCCTGATCAATGGAAGGATATTCATCGGTCCCACATCCACGAACAGGAAATCGAACCGCCCGCGCAGGCGAGGTATGATCCTCAGAGCGTTACCCCGTACGCATGACACGGTCTTCTCGAGCCCGGCAGCTTTCACGTTTCTCCGGCACGCGGCTGCCCGGTTGGGGTTGATTTCGATAGTGACGAGGCGGCCCCCGGTCTTCTCCATGCCCGCGCCGATCCAGATGGACGAGTACCCTTTCCCCGATCCTATTTCCAGGCTGTGATGGCGCTTGGTCTTCACGACCAGCTCGCGGAGGAGTTCCCCATCGGCTCTGGGAACACTGCTATAGGTTTCTCCGGTCCGATCCATCCAGGGAAGGAATTGGTTGATAAGCCAGGCCTGGTGTTCCTCGGGTGTGGAAGATTTCGGGAGGCTGGGCGCACGAGCATCCGACATCGAGTGTCCCCATGCAACAAGCAGCACCAACAGGCAGACCGTGAGCGAAAGCTTGATGAATGGTCTCATTTGAATCGTACGATGCGGCATGTTAATCCCCCTTATTCAGCCCGATCCATTGGAGTCTAATAAAAACATGGAGATGACTCCCGGTGGAGGCAAGAGGTGTTCTTCACAAAACCAAGCGCTCGGCCCCCATTTCCCGGTCTCTCCCTGACGATTCATGGATGTCCGCTGATCGCTGGGACTCGTCAATAGCGAGCAGGATCGGGTGATTGGCGGCAAGTGCATTCATCCCGACGTCGATAATTGGCCGGCCGTGCTTGCGCAAGGTGGGCCTCTTGATGCCCGCGTTGACAGAGGGAACGCGGATGGGATATGCTCCACGATGAGCATCAGAGCGGATAATCCCGCACACGCGTGCGAATGCCCTTTGCCGGTTCGT
>JARRRG010000246.1:0-10540 GCA_037380965.1 Deltaproteobacteria bacterium | reverse complement strand
TGCGCTCACCGAGATTTTGGGCGCGCTGAGGAAGCATGTTCTCCGCGACGGCAGCTCCCCGGACGAAAACAGGGAGATATTTTTCCGGGTCGTTGATTCAGAACTGGTTTCCGCGCTGAGGGAAAGGGACGAGGCAAAGGCCCTGACGATTCTCAAATCACTTCTCCCCGGATGCATCGACCCGGAACCAGCCGTACGGAAAGCTCTGGCAGGTTTGGCCGGAGAGGAATGAAAGTTTGGATCTGATCTTCTTCAGGATTGCCGTGGCTCTCTATCTGGCTGCCTCCGTCGGCTATTTGGGTTTTCTGCTGCTCTCTTCCAGGAGCAGCGCGCCTATTCCTTTCTGGTGCGCTGTCGCGGGTTTTGTGTCCCACTCGCTGTCCATTGTGCACCGTGCAGTCTTTTCAGGTTTCTTTCCGCTGGCGACCCCCTTCGATGTGCTGTCTTTCTTTGCGTGGCTGGTGGTTGGGATTTTCCTGCTCATTCGTTACCGAGATCCCAGCCCCATTTTCGGTTCCATTGTTACGCCGTTGGCCTCGGTTGTCATGATCTACGCGTCAACGCTGTCGTATCAGATCAAGGAGCCGCTCGTTCCTGTCTTACGGAGCTGGTGGCTGCCCATCCATGTCACGCTCGCCCTGCTGGGCAACGGGATTTTTGCGGTAATGGCGATTGGCGGCTTGATGTACATTTTCCAGGAACGGCTCATCAAGAAGAAACGGATCGGGAGGCTGCATCGGCTTCTACCCTCGCTCGAGACTCTGGACACGATCAATCGTCACGGACTTCCCCTCGGTTTTTTTCTGCTCACCCTGGGGATCATTTCCGGTGCATTGTGGGCCGGGAGCGCGTGGGGAGTCTATTGGAGCTGGGATCCGAAAGAAACGTGGAGCCTGATCACCTGGTTCGCGTATGCGGCCATGATCCACCAGCGGATGGTCCTTGGTTGGCGAGGCAAGAGAGCCGCGGTACTGGCGATTCTCGGATTTTGCCTCGTAATGTTCACCTTCCTGGGAGTGAGTGCCTTGTTGGGCGGATATCACACGTTTGGGGACGCGACCCGATTCCTGCGGCCCTCTGGAATATAAGTATGGAAATAGTCGTCATAGGCCTCAATCACTCCACCGCGCCCGTTGACATCCGGGAGAAGATCACTTTTCCGGGTGATGAGGAAGGGAAGGTGACCCACACGCTCAGGGAGCTTGAGGGTGTGGAAGAGGTCGTCCTTCTTTCGACCTGCAACAGAGCTGAAGTTGTGGCGCTCACCGTTGACGTGGAGGAGAGCCCACACCGACTTGTGAAGGCGATCGGCGACATTCACGGCCTTGAGCCGTCAGCCTTCCGGCCGTTCCTCTATGTGAAAACCCGCCGGGAGGCTGTCCGTCACCTTTTCCGCGTCGCGTCGAGTCTGGACTCGATGGTTTTGGGTGAGCCGCAAATCCTCGGGCAGGTGAAGGAAGGCTACCGCCGCGCCACCAAGGTTAACGCAACGGGACCTATTCTGAATCGGCTCATGCACCGAGCTTTCTTCACCGCGAAGAGGGTTCGAAACGAAACAGGAGTGGGCAACGCGGCGGTCTCGGTGGCATATGTTGCGGTGGAACTGGCAAACAAAATACTCGGTGACCTGAAAACCAAGCGGATCCTTTTGATCGGCGCAGGGGAAATGGCTGAGCTGGCGGCCCGGCACCTCAATAGCCAAGTGGAGCAGCCCATTTCGGTGGCGAACCGTACCTATGAGAACGCGTGTTCGCTCGCGAGCGAGCTCTGTGGCGAGGTGGTTCCCATGGAAGAGCTCAATGCGGGACTTGTCCGCGCGGACGTGGTGATAACTTCCACGAGTGGCCGCGATCCGCTGATCACAAAGGAGCAATTCAAACAGGTCATGCGCCGTCGGAGATTCCGGCCCATCTTTATCATCGACATAGCCATCCCCCGGGATGTTGCCCCGGAAGTAAACGACCTTGACGGCGTCTATCTCTATAATATTGACGACCTGCAAGGAGTGGCGGAGGAGAATCTCGGTGAGCGCCGGCGAGAAGCCCTCCGAGCGGAAAGGATCGTTGCTGAAGAAGTCACCAAATTCCTGGATTGGACGAAAAGCCTCGATGCAGCTCCGACCATCGTCGCTCTGAAAGAACGACTCGAACAGATTCGCCGAGACGAGCTCTCGCGGCTTAACGGCAAGCTCTCGAATCTGAATCCTCAGGAACGGGAAGCTGTCGAAATGATCACCCGCTCCATCATCAACAAAATAGCCCACAACCCCATAATATTTCTCAAGAGGACTGGCAAAAGCTCAAAACGAAATCTCTACCTCGACACGGCCCAACGACTCTTCAAATTGGATGGACCCCCAGCGAGCCCACAGGACGGGGATGAGGAACCGCACCGCCAATGAACATCAATATCGGAACGCGCGGCAGCGCTCTTGCGCTTTGGCAGGCCCGGCACGTTGCCTCGCTCATAGAGAAAAACCATCCTGAAGCTCGGATTGAACTGATCGTCATAAAGACTCAGGGAGACAAACTGCTCGACAGCCCCCTCGCCTTGATCGGGGGCAAAGGGTTGTTCACCAAGGAGATTGAAGAAGCTCTTCTGGATAGGAGAGTGGACCTTGCCGTGCATTCAATGAAGGATCTCCCCACCCTGTTGCCCGATGGTCTGAAACTGGCAGCCCTGCTCGAACGCGAGGATCCCCGGGACGTGTTTGTCTCGAGAGACGGCCGAAATTTGGAAGAGCTTGGACCCGGGTCGGTCATAGGAACCTCGAGCCTCAGGCGAAAAGCATTTCTCCTCAATCGATATCCTGAGCTGGAGGTGACCTCTATAAGGGGAAATGTAGACACCCGCTTGCGTAAGATCGAGACCGAAGGCATGGCAGGCATCATGCTGGCCGCCGCGGGCGTGAAACGGATGGGATTCGCGGACCGCGTCACCACATACATGGACCCCGAAGTCATGATTCCCGCAATCGGTCAGGGGGCTCTGGGTATCGAGATCCGTGCCGGAGACCCGACAATCGAAACCGTTGCCGCGGAATTAAACCACGAGGAGACGGCAATCTGCGTCGGAATTGAAAGATCCTTCCTGGCAACGATGGGTGGAGGATGCCAGGTTCCCATGTCAGCCTATGCGATCGTGAGGGGAGACGAGGTGAGACTGACCGCCGCGATCTTTCATCCGGACGGAAATCCCATGATTCGGGACACGTTGACCGGCTCCAAACGGGATGAAAGAACAGGGGTGAGATTGGCCGAAGTCCTCATGAATAGAGGTGGCGCCGCGATCGTAAAGAGCGTTCTGGGTCAGGATTGGTTGCGGGATCCGGAACAGTAGGAACCACGGCGCCTCTTTCGAACGAGTGAGTTGTCCGAGTTCGCGAGCCTCAACCGCGTGCGCGGAAGTCAAGGGGCGCCTATTGCGGGCCGGTGATACAGGGCGAAGCAGGTTGTGCCAGAAGCATAGGCAGGCCCCACAGCGCTCCTATCGGGAGGAGGCAAGCCGGCATCATAATGGGAACGTATTATGAAAGACAGAAGCTCTGACGGGAAAAGGCTGAGGCCCGGAACCGTCTTTCTCGTTGGCGCCGGTCCCGGGGACCCGGGCCTGATCACCGTGAAGGGCCGTGCTCTGATACGGGAGGCCGACGTCGTGGTGCACGACCATCTGGCTGCGTCTCAATTGCTCCTCGAGGCACGTCCGGACGCGGAGTTGATCTATGTGGGCAAGAAGGGTAAGGACCACACCCTTGAACAGCACGAAATAAACGACCTCCTCGTGACAAAGGCGCGAGAGGGGAAAACAATTGTCCGATTGAAGGGCGGAGATCCGTACGTATTCGGCAGGGGAGGGGAAGAGGCCGAGGACTTGGTAGCTTCGGGCATTCCGTTCGAAGTCGTGCCGGGTGTGACCTCCGCGGGGGGAGCTCCGGCGTATGCAGGCATTCCCGTGACCCATCGGGACCATGCTTCCCTCGTCACCTTTGTCACCGGTCACGAAGATCCCAGGAAGGAAGAGTCGTCGATCAACTGGGAGGTGCTGGCGCGCACGCCCGGAACGCTGGTGTTTCTCATGGGGGTAAGAAACCTCCCTACCATATCGGATTCCTTGATTAAACACGGCAAACCGGCTGATACTGCCGCGGGCCTCATCCAGTGGGGCACGACACCCGGCCAGGTGTCCATGGTTTCCACGCTGGGAGAGATACCGCAGGAGGCCAAACAAAGGGGCATAAAGCCTCCCGCTGTCCTTGTGGTGGGATCAGTTGCCACGCTCCGAGAAACTCTCGGGTGGTATGAGAAAAAGCCGCTTTTCGGAAAACGCGTGCTGATTACTCGGAGCCGGGAGCAGTCGAGACGGATGGCGGATCTGATTGCCAACGAAGGCGGTGATCCCGTTCTCTTTCCCACGATAACCATCGAGCCGCCCGCGGATTTCGGTCCCCTGGATGATTCGATACGACGAACCGATTCACGTCGGTCAATGGAGTCGAGCGGTTTTTCGAGAGGCTCCTCGGGCTTCACGAAGATGTGCGGGCAATGGCCGGTCCTCGCATCGCAGCCATTGGACCGGTCACCGCGGCTTCTCTGGCGAGCCGAGGGCTCAAAGTCGATCTTTTGGCAACGGAATTCAAAGCCGAGGGACTTTTGGCAAAGCTTTCCCAGGAGGATGTAGCTGGAAAGCGTTTTCTCATTCCACGGGCCGAGAAGGCGAGACAGATCCTTCCGGAGGGAATCGTGAGGCTCGGGGGTGAGGTTGAGGTGGTCTCAGTCTATCGGACCGGCCTCCCCGATGACTCGGACGTGAAGAAGGTGCGAGACCTTCTCGAAGCGAAGAGCATAGACGCGATTACCTTCACCTCCTCTTCCACGGTGAGCCATTTCGTCAAGATCCTCGGGGAATCCGATCTGCAAACGCTTCTCGAGGGGGTTGTTGTAGCCTCAATAGGGCCGATAACGTCCCGGACGATCGCGAAAAACGGTTTGACGGCCCACGTGGAAGCCTTCGAATACACCGTGGAAGGATTGCTCCACGCACTGTCTCAGCATTTCGTAGGTTCCGCATAGGGGAAAATCCGCCTACGTGGGTTCCTTGTCGGACAAAACCGGCATGCCTTTCCTCGCCACCTCAGAAAAAATCTCGATCAGGCTTGCGTGGTTTCGCTCAAGCGTGTGAAGCATCGCGGTTCGTCGTGCTGCCTTGGAGGCAGATTCGAGGGCATCAGGATGGAGAAACCGTTCCATGGCCGAGGCCATCTCATCGATATTTCCGGGGTCTTGAAGGACCACACCATCAACTCCGTCTGTGATGATTCCGGAGGCCCCGTTAAACACGGTGGTGATTGCTGGAAGCCCTGATGCCATCGCCTCGAACACCACAAGAGAGCAGGCATCGTAGAAGGTGGGCAGGATAAAGACATCGCTCGCTTTATACCAGGCCTCGGGTTCCGTTGTGGGGCCGTGGAAGCTCACAAGGCCATCCAGGTCAAGCCGACGGACCAGACCGGCAAGCCGGGAGGAAGGCGACCCTCCCACAATCGCAACGCGGAATCGTCCCGATCCCACTCTCTTTCGGAGAATACTCGCCGCCTCCACCAGGTTTCCGGCTCCCTTTTTTCTGAAATCGTACGCCATATAGAGGAAGAGAACCTCACGGTCCACAACCAGGCCGCGTCTGAATTCGTCGCGGGAACCGTTTGCCGCGACGCTGAATCTGGTCGTTTCGATGCCGTTGTACACGAGGCGGATTTGATCCTGGTCCAATTGGAAGTGTTGGGCCATGTCGTCCCGCACCATATCAGAAATTGCAATGATGACAGGGGGTTGATTCATTCGAAAGGCCGCGGATTCAATCCAGCCCCGGACATGGAATTTTGGGGTCAAGAAAAGGGCGAGCATCTTGAGCTGCCTGCGTACCGGGCTTCGAATCGCGTTCAGCTTGCGCATGCTGCTCAGGTAATGGACTCCACCGTGGCTCTGGTACACGTTCATGGTCAGGGTGTTGCCGAATCCCAGGACTACGTCAAAATCTCGTCCTTCAATCATCTTCCGGTGGCGAAAGGCAAAGTGCAGGATTCGTACGGACGGGGGCAGCCAGCGGGGAAGCTTTCGGATACCATGGAAAATAGCCCCGTCCTTCCCACCCCTCGGACACGAGTGTCCTGGCTAATTCGACGGCATAAGCCTCCGCGCCGCCTCCACGAGAGCTGAACTTTTCAATGGCGAGTGCGATCTTCATGGAAGATGATCCGGAGAGCATGACGGGTTTTCTCGCTACCCTCGGTCTCAGGACGGGCATACGTTCAATGAAAGGAGCCCGTATTCCGGCACGGAGCCGTTGTGACGGTTAAATTTCACAGACGAAACACCTCTTCACGCGACGAGAACGGCCCTGTCCGCGCTGAAGTGCTGCGTTCCGAACAGTACGCGTATTCCGGTGTGAGATCGAACAGGGGAACCGCCGCGGCAGCCGGATCCCGCCACCAGAGCTCTCATTTCGGCCGATCTTTGGGGAGTCCTTTTTCCCAGGCCTTCGCATGTTTGAGGAACACATAAAACGAGCTGTTCATCGCGATGACCAGGCCGGCCATCCCGTCCAGGACTCCTCCTTTCCACACTGCGCATTCGAAGAATTTGCCCACCGCGTGGAGCACGCCCGCCACGAGGTGCCACCGCGACCCGCCGCGCTCGCGATGATTGGCAGCCACGGTAGAAAATTGGTTGATCGTCCTGACCTGGTCAGAGATGTCCCGGTACACGTAATGGAGAATCGGATGAGTCAACTCCCGTACGCGGCCGGAGACATCCAGTTTCTCGTGTATGCCGTCGCCGATCCACGTTGCGCATCCTCTCCGAACTAGGCGGACCTTTCTGTCCGGATACCAGCCGCCGTGACGTATCCAGCGATTGAGGTAACGACTGAGCCGCGGCATGGAAAAGCCGTTGATCTCAGCGGGGGCATTTTTGATCGCGGTTGATATCTCCGCACTCAATTCCTCGGACAACGCTTCATCCGCGTCGAGATTGAGGACCCATTCCCCCTGGGCATGCTCCATAGCGAACTGCTTCTGAGCGGCGTATCCCAGCCATTCGTGATGGATGACCTTCGCGCCGGCGGAACTGCACATCTCAACCGTGCCGTCCGTGCTGCCCGAGTCGACGACAATCACTTCATCGGCAACGGCAACGCTCTTGAGGAGCTTGCCAATGCGATCGGCCTCGTTCTTGGCTATCACGGCAATGGAGAGAAGGGGTCTCTGTTCAGGGAAGCTGCGGTCCTTCATGATGAGGGATCATAGAAGTGATCGGAGTTGCTGTCAATTTATGATTGGCCGTGTGAGTTAACATAATATATCTTATCGGACCTCGACCGCTCGCAGCTGCCATCGGCTCTTAAGAGTCGCCGACCCTGATACGATTCACCTCCACCTCGATTCCGATGGTGCGAATGAGAACTGCGATCGCCTCTGCTTCTTCCTGTGGGGCCTGCGCCACCACACACGACCCTTTGTGATCCACTTCCCACGCGATTGCGTAGGCCTGCGCCTCAGTTACCTGGAGAGCTGCCATGGTGATGTCCATGACTTCCTGATACGTGTTGTAATCATTATCTATTATTCGCACCTCGTACAGGTCGCCCTCATCGTCGGATTCATCGCGACGCGGCCGGCCATTGATGCGGATCGGAGGAAAGCGCTTGTCAGTATAGAAGTTGACGGGAGTCTGACCGTCAACCGCGCAGCGGGAGCCTCCGCAGAGATGGGTGCCGGATGGGGGATCCATTGTGAGTGATCAATCCTCCAGGCGTTGGCCTGCGGTCACTGCCCGTTTCGCCGTGATGGGCGACCTGTCGACTCTCGAGGGATACGTTGGGCGGTCCTCAAGAGACCTCAAGATATAATTCGGGCTGAGTCTGGAGAGTTCTCGTGACCGTGCAGCCTTTGGCAATTCCCTTGAATGCCCGCGTCTTCTTCTCATCTGCGAGTTGGTCGCCCACGTTTCGGATGACCACACTGATACGGGATATCCGGTCCGGTTTTTGCTCGTACTGCCACGCCACATCGGCTTCCAGGTCTCGCAGTTCTATGTTGTGGCGTCTGGAGGCCCAGTACACACCAGTGAGGACTTCACATGACGCGACCGCGGCAACGGCGAGCTCTGAGGGGTTCGGACCCGCATTCTCGCCTCCAAATTGTTCTCTGAGGTCGACGACGAATGACCACTTGTCTGAGACGACCTCCACCATTCTTGGGCCGATTTGTTTCAATCTGAGCTTCATCTCTACCTTTTCAGGGTCTGTGCACCCGGGTGTGTGTCTTCCCACTTGAGTCGTGCGAGCCTTTCGGGCATCCTCACACGTTTCCCTCGGGGAACATTTCCAAAGCCTTTTCCATGTTCGACACGCGGAATATGAACAGTGCGGACTCGCTATCCGAAAATCCGGAGCCGTACGTGTAGGCAATGTTAATGCCCGCGTCACCGAACTTCTTGGAGATCTTGTTGAGCACTCCCGGTTCGTTGTCGAGAACCAGCCCGATTACCTCCTGGATTTTCACCTGATAGCCGGCCTTGGTCAAGACTTGAACGGCCCTATCAGGATTGTCGGTGATCATGCGAATCATGGAGTACCGTGACGATTCTTTCAGGATGGCTTCATAGTAGTCCCGCGGGGCCACTCTTCGCCCGGTCTGACCGCGAACGTCGTACAGAGCCAGGAGATACTCATTCGCATCCTGGATGCTCATTGCTTCAATGTTGACATGCTCATCCTTCAGAGCCAGGGTGAACCGGGCCAGTTCTCCCGGTGCGTCTGCCAGCATGACTTCAAGTTGCTTCTTCAGGGGCATAGCTCACTCCGCATGAAGATCGTTTCTCATATCTCGTATGTAGCCTTAATTGCCAAAACGCTCAACCCAAAAGATTTTCCCAATCGCCATCTGCTTTGCAACAGGCTTGAATAACTGGTCATTTTTGGAGAGCCCCCGCAGGCCGCGCTGTTCCTCCTTGAAAGCTCACTCGTGACGGAGGGAGGCACTCCACGAGGCGCGAATCCAGCAGGCTCGCGGGCTCACGGCGGGGAGCATGAGATCCCGCACGGCGGAGGCTGCCCAAACTTCTCCTTTCGCGGAGGCCCCTTTGGAGCTATAATATGAGTTTTGTGAACGTTCTCGACCTGAGACGCTTTCAGCGATGCCGGAATCCTTCGCGACGCCCGTTCGGGCGTGAACAGGCTTTGATCGGACAGCAGATATGGTGACGGAGACTTCCCAGCTCGGAGTATATTACCTCAGTGGCTTAATCGGCCGTGACCTTCTTTCTGCCGATAAAGATTACCTGGGCAAGACAGTCGACCTGGTGGTCGATGTGGACCTTCCCGAACCGGAAGTTTCCAAGCTGGTATATGCGAGTCGCCGGCCCAAAGAGAAACTCTGTGTGCCCTGGGGCAATGTCGAGCAAGTGCTCCCCATGGGCATTATCCTGAAAAAAGATGCCTCGCCTCCACAGCCCCTGACTACCGGGGCTTCCGAGATCCTGCTTCGCGAATTCCTCCTGGACAAACAGATCGTGGATGTGCACGGCGCCAAAGTCGAGCGCGTCAACGACCTGCAATTCCTGAGGTCCGACGGAAAGCTCCTGCTTGTTCAGGTAGATGTGGGCCTGCGCGGGCTCCTCAGGCGACTCGGATTCGAGAATGCCGCGGCGCGCTTCTGCGAATGGTTTTTCGACTACTCGCTGAAGGAAAAATTCATCGCATGGCAGTATGTTCAGCCCCTGGCCGACCCGGACCGCCTGAGGCTGCAGATTCCTCAAAGTAGTTTGCCGTCCCTGCACCCCGCGGATCTGGCTGACATCATGGAGGACATGGACGTTCACGAGCGTGCCGCGGTGGTGGAATCTCTGGAAGAAGATGTCTTGGCGGACGCGCTGGAAGAGATGGACCCCAAGGTCCAGGTATCAATAGTGAGGGGCCTGGATCTTGAGAAGGCCGCAGACATCATAGAGGAAATGTCGCCCGACGAGGCCGCGGATCTCATCGCTGATCTCCCGCGGGAAACCGTCGAGGGCATCTTCCAGAGGATGGACGATGAATACGAAAAGAAAGTCAGAGGGCTGCTTGTACACGAGGAGGATGAAGCCGGCGGTCTGATGAGCACGCAGTTTATGTCACTCCCTCCCGAGAGCACCATTTTGGACGCGTTGGCATATATCAGGAAAAATGCAGAAGAAATGGACGTTATCTACTATGTGTACGTCGTGGACGAAGGCTCGAAGCTCCTCGGCGTAGTCAGCCTGAGACAATTGCTATCGACGGAGATATTCACGCTTCTCAAATCGATCATGTCCGAGAGGCTCGTCACGGCCAAAATTGACGATCAGGCGGAAGATCTGGCCGATCTATTCGCAAAGTACGGTTTCAGAGCCATCCCCGTTGTGGACGACGAGAATCACATTCAAGGGGCGGTCCGCTTCAAGGCCCTCCTCGAGATCCTCGCGCCTCATTTGGGTCGGTGATGGGTCTGGAGTCCTCTCATGGTGGC
>JARRRG010000245.1:0-7936 GCA_037380965.1 Deltaproteobacteria bacterium | reverse complement strand
TGCGAGGTTCCACAATTACTCTTTTCAGAACCGGATTCTCATCTGGCTGTCCAAGCCCGACGCCACGTTCGTGGCGGGTTTCAAGGCATGGCGCAAGATGGGCAGGTTTGTGAGGAAAGGGGAAAAGGGGATTCCCATATTCGCGCCCATGCGGATCAAGGTCCGCAAAGGCGAGGAATGGGACCCGGAACTAGAGTTCGGCTCGGAAGATCAAGGAAGCGGTGATGACGTTCAGGAGGAAATCCTCGGGTTCAAGGTGGTCTATGTCTGGGACGTTTCCCAGACCGAAGGCGATCCTCTTCCCGAGCAACCCGACGTCATGTCGCTCGAGGGAGAACTGGGAGAGTTGCTTCCAGCGCTCGAAAGTGTTGTTGCGGGCTCCGGCATCGCGCTCGAATACGTCGATGCCCTGCCGAGAGCAACGATGAGCGGCATGTCCACGGGCGGGACCGTCAAGATCATCAAGACAATGAAGGATGAAGAGAAGTTCCACGTCCTGGCGCATGAACTGGGCCACGAACTGCTCCACGGCCCCCAGGAACGACAGAAACTCTCGAAGAAGGTGAAAGAGCTCGAAGCCGAGGCCATCGCCTACGTGGTGAGCCGGCATTTCGGTCTGAAAATGAAGGCCCCCACCTACCTTGCCCTCTACCGGGTGGAGGAGGTGGATATCATGGGATCCCTCGACCGGATTGTTTCCACGGCTTCGAGGATCATACGGGAGCTCGTGAGAGAACAGATAAAGGAAAGCCTCGAAGAGGCGGCATGAAGGAGGTCGAAAAATGGCGTATACACCGGAACTGTCTCAAACAGGCAGCGCCACCCTGCGCAGGCTGGCGTGGTTCAGAGGCAAGCCCATGTCAAAGACGCTGGAGGCGCTCCTGGAGGCTACAGGAAGGATCATGGCAGAGATCAGGCCCGGCGAGGTCTGCGGCAAGTGCAGGGATGACAGCATCTGCGACACTTGCCCTTTCAAGGCGCCTGAACGCCCGGAAAGCGAGGAAGGAAATGAGGAATGACATGTATCTCCGAAGACTCGCAAAAAGTCCTGACAGGCTCGCCATGGAAATCAAGGGAAAAGACCCGGATGAGGGCTACCGCCACCTTCTCCGCTACGGTCTCGAGGAGGCGGAGGCACGGGAGGTGGTGACGCTCTTTCGGGGGCGCAAGGCTGTCTACGGCGATGTCTCCCGCATTGCGGAGGCCATAGAGGACGCGTTGCGGGCGATTCGCTACGACCGCGCGAGAGTGAGAGAGATCCTCTCCGGCGCATGGCAGTACTGGCAGAGGCCGGAGAAAAAGAAAGAAAAAACGGAAGGAATGAAAATGGCCGTCCAGGAACTCCTGTTGGCCTGCCAGCGGGCAGTCATGCTCTGCAGGGCATTCGGGGCCCCGGAAGGCGAGACAGATGATCTGCAGGCGGTCATAGACACGTACTGCAAAGTGAAAAAGGAGAAATCCAATGTACACATTGATATTCGATGAAAGCACGTTCGGGAATACGGAGAGATCGCTCAAGATGTTAAGGGACGTCCTGGTGCACCGCATCGATCGTCATATTGCCGTGATCGAGGTCCCGTCAGATCACCTCTGTTGCGGGTTCCTGGTCCTGGATAAAGACGCCAAGGAAGCGGTTTTTGTGGGCGACGGGTTCAGGACGGATAACGGCGGCGAAGGAGGCGCCGGGTACAAAAGCGCGAAGGCACTGCTCAACCTGTTCGGGATCTCTTCCCGCTGCTGGGGAGACGCTCCGAATGTCTGGGATGCCGCTTCGCACGATGAGATGCCGGGCATCCTGGTTCGTCTCGTGGATGAGATCCAGAGAAGCCTGAAGATCGATCACTACACAAAGCCCTGCGATAGGACCCCAGGGTACATTCGGTAGCTGCGAACAATAGAACGCGCGAAAGAAGGGGAATGAAGACCACACCCGGTCTCTTCCCCTTTTTATGCTGAATAAAAGGAGATGAGAGATGGAAAGACTCTACATGAGCGAATTTCCCGGGACCAGGTACCGCACCTGTTGGGTGAAGGAAGAGAGCGATAGCGATGGTTCTAAACAACCCCGCGCCCTCCACTGTTCGAAGGACGCCTTCGAGTATGTCAAGGCGGGGCTGGTCGACATGGACCGGGAGGTGATGGTGTCCATACTGCTCGACACCAAGAACGTCCCGCTGGGCGTCAACCTGGTGAGCATCGGCGACCTCAACTCGGCGGTGGTCCACCCGAGGGAAGTGTTCAAGCCGGCGATCCTGGCTTCAGCCAGGGGGCTCGTGCTTGCGCACAATCACCCGTCGGGAGATCCCGGCCCCAGCAGTGAAGACCGGCAACTCACGATCAGGCTGAAGCAGTCCGCGGACATCCTCGGAATCAACCTGCTCGACCACATCATCGTGGGGAGGGAGGGCTATCACAGCATGCGGGATTCCGGGACCATTGACTGGAGACCCTTTGAGATCCCTCTGCAACCAAAGGGCACACAATCGTAAGGAGGCGAAGAGATGGCAAGATTGGCAAGTCAGATGAAGATGGGATTCTACCCCACCCCGGTGGAGGTGGTTCAACAGATAAAGAACATGCTCCATATAGCCCCCGGCGCGAGGCTCATCGACACGTGCTGCGGCGAAGGAGAAGCCCTCGGGATGATCGCAGAAGGCGCCGGCGCCATAACCTACGGTGTGGAGCTGGACCGCGAGCGTTTCAAGGCAGCAAGGGACACCCTCGACCATGTCCTCTGGGCGGACGCCGTGCACGAGTTCGTGTGCTCGAGAGGGGTTTTCGGGCTCTTGTGGCTCAACCCTCCTTACGACACGACTGAAGGAGCGTACGAGCAGGAAAAGACGCGCTTGGAGGCCGAGTTTTTGAGCGACCATTGGAGATACCTTCAGGAAAGAGGGGTGCTGGTCTATATCGTGCCGTTCATGATCCTGAGCAAAGTCATCGGGTTTCTTGAAAGGCGCTGCCGGGACCTGGCCATTCTGAGCTTTCCGGACAGATATTTCTGGACGTTCAGGCAGGTTGTGGTGATTTGCACCAAGGGCAGAGCGAAAAGGGAAGAAGCCTTGCGAAATAGAGAGGTTTTTCAAGCGGCGATCGGGATAGGAGAAAACCTTGCTCCGGCCAAATTGCCGACAACTGCGAATGCAGGCCTGAAATACGAGGTGCCAGCCGCAGGAAAGGATGACGACTTCGTGTTTCGGTCTTTTCGGCTGGATCCGGACGTGGCCCTCGAAAAGGTGAAGCAGTCGCCGGTATGGGGAAAGGTCAATAACCAGGTGTTTCCCGCGATTGGAAACACGGATATCAGGCCGCTTACCCCCCTTCGTGAAGGCCACCTCGCCATGCTCCTTGCGAGCGGCATGATGAACGGCGAGGTCATCGGCGAGAACGGTCAGCGGCTCATCGTCAAGGGGTCCGTCCGGAAGGATTCGGTCAAAACGAAGGTGGAGACCGAAGACACGGTCAAGCATATCGAGACCGACCGCTACAAGATAACGGTCAGGGCGATCTGTTTCGACCCGCTTGAGATCATCACCATCCAGTAAAGGAGAAAGAGAGATGGAAAAGTACGTGAAAGTCTGGAAACTGGGCGCCGCCTGCTACGCGGATGCCGCTATTTACGACGAGGAGATCGAAGTGGTCTATTTCGTCTCCCTCTTCGGGCGGCCGGGTGTTGTCAGGGCGATCGGCGCAGCCATTCTCCAGGGAGAATACGTGAGAATCGGCAATACGAGCGTCAAGCGGCCCAGTTCTTCGCTCAAATCCATGACCCAGAATCTGGGAGATGGTTTGTGTCACAAGATCATCTTGAGTCCCGACTACTTTGTGGGATCTTCCGCGTATCTCGGGAGAATCCTGGTTGGAGAGGACAAGGCCAGGGCCTTCCAGTTCCTGGACAGCATCGTCTCGACTCCCCTCAAGGCCGAGTGGGCCGAAACGCTCTGGGACAAGGTGTTCGAACCAAGGTCGCTCACGGGTTTCGGTTCGTTCAATGGGAAAAAGCTGAGCGAGACGTACCTTGTGAATCTCGACAAGGAGCCTGAAGACGTCGACGACCTGGTGCTCGAAGGGATCAGGGCCGGCGAATTGAACTAACGGATTGAATCACGGAACCCCGGCACTGGGGGCGGAAATGCCATGCGTCCCCTGCCGGGGGATAGTGCATCCGTCCCCTTGCCGATTTTTGGAGGCAGACATGGAAATAAAGTTGAGAGATTTCTTAGGCGAGTATGGCAGTTCGCTCAAGAAGAAGGTGCTCGAAAGCCTGAGCAGTGGCCAAGGGATTTTTTGCGGCGAAGAAAAAAGGCTTGATCCTGGTGGGAGAAATGGGAACAGGCAAGACCGAGATGGCCATCGCTGTTTCTCACCTGATCCCGAAACGCAATTACCGGGTGCTCGTCATGTGCCCTCCCCACCTAGTTCAGAAATGGATCAGGGAGATCGATGTTACCTTGCCCAAATGCAAGATCGTGAATCTAAACGGGAAGGAACTGGCAGAGCTCGAAGACCTGAGACACGCCCGCAAACCCCTCTCTCCGGAGTTTTACGTCCTGGGCAGGGAACGGGCAAAGAACCATCACCGCTGGAAGACCGCGGTGATCAAGCAGACGTATCTTGAGAGAACGCTCTGTCCCGCGTGCGGGCAAGAGCTAGACTTAGGTAGGCTGCGATCCAAGCGGCCCATCTGTCCCTATGAAGACTGCCGGCAGCCCCTTTACCAGGCCGACAGGGATGGTTTAAGGAGATTCGCCAAGGCCGAGTTCATCAAGAAATACCTCAAAGGAAAGTTCGATCTCTTTGTGGTGGACGAAGTGCATGAGCTGAAAGGCGGAACCACGGCCCAGGGCCAGGCCCTCGCCGATCTCGCCTGTGCATCCAAGAGGACGCTTGCTCTCACGGGAACCCTTATGGGAGGATATTCGACGAATCTTTTCTACATCTTCTGGCGGCTGATGCCACGGGAGATGAAAAAGAGATACGTGGGGTTTCGTTCCCCCATGGGGTTCGCGGAACTCTACGGCATCGTCGAGAGGGTGTGCATGGAGAAGAAGACGGACGAGTTTAATGACGCTTCCATTGGAGGAAGCAGGGGCACGAGGACGCTCGTACGGGAAAGACCGGGCGTGTCTCCCCTGGCCCTCACGGATTTCCTGCTGGAGCACTCGGTGTTCGTGAGGCTCTCGGATGTCTCTGACGCCCTCCCCTCTTTCGACGAGAAGGTGATCGAGGTCGGAATGACCGAAGATCAGCAGGAGGCGTACAAGGAGTTTGAAGAGACGCTTACCAGCGCGGTGGGAGAGGCATTGATGAGACAGGACCATTCGCTCCTGGGCGCTTTGGTGAATTCCCTGCTCGGGTATCCGGACGGGGCCAGGCGGGGCGAGGTTGTCTATCACCCGTACACCAAGGAACTGGTGGCAGCCGGTCCCCCGATCGACGAGGAGATCCTTCCCAAGGAGGACGAACTCTTGGCGATTGTGTCGAGGGAGCTCTCGGAGGGAAGGAGGTGCATATTCCCGATCTCCACGAGCGGTTCGTGGGGAAGCACATCAAGCCGCTTGTCCTCAGGAGCAACACGGTCTCCACGGAGAAACGGGAAGCATGGGTGAGGTCCAAGATGAAGACGGGAGAATACGATGTCATGATCGCGAACCCGAACCTGATCAAGACGGGACTGGACCTGGTCGAGTTTCCGACTATTGTTTTCTTTCAGACGGGATACTCGATCTTCACGCTCAGGCAGGCCTCCAGGAGGTCATGGAGAATCGGACAGGATATGCCCGTGAGGGTCTATTATCTATCCTACGCCGAGACCATGCAAAGCACGGCCTTATCCCTGATCGCGACCAAGCTGGAAACGGCTCTCGCGGTCGAGGGCGATCTTTCGAGGCCTGGAAGAAATACAAGAGAAAGGAGATCGTCACGGACTCGTTCATCGGCGATGATTTTCCCGAGATCGAAACCACAACCACCACCATCGCAAAGGGCGACCGCTCAACCAGCGTCACCTACGAGAAGGTGGTTCGAGGCAGGGTGTACCCCAGAAACGGCTATGCCGTGGCCTACGTGGACGATAACAGGTTCTTCTTAAAGGCGGGCAAGGTGCTCTTCAACGGGACGCCTTGCGGCAGTTACGACAGGAGAGGGATGGGCGACATCAACAACAAGCCCATCCGGATCATGAAGGTTCCACAGAAAAGTTACTACCTCCTGGTGGAGCTGAGATGATCTTTTGATAGGAATTAGCTGTGTCCGTGAGACGGACAACTTTTTGGCGATGAGCTTTCCGGATTATTTTCGAGACTATCCGAGGCTCTTCGCCAATCTCATTAAGCCCGGAGTTTGTTTCCTTGTCGTGTCCCATGACAGGGGGCTCCGGGCTTTTTTGTTTTGATCAGGAGGCGAATGCCTTCACTTTGATGTGATCCTCTCTCTGCATCGCCTGCCAGAGGTCATACTGAGCCTGCTGGATCAGCCAGCTTTCGGCGCTCCCCCCAAAGGCTTTCGAGATGCGAATCGCCATCTCCGGAGAGATCCCGAAATGCCCGTTCAGTAAAGCCGAAAGCGTCTTCCTGGATACTCCGAGCCCTTCGGCGGCCGAGCTCACCGTCAACCCCAGAGGCTTTATGCAGAGCTCCCGGATCACTTCGCCCGGGTGCGGCGGGTTGTGCATAACCATTGTATCTCGCTCCTTAGTGGTAATCGACATAATCTACATCGACTACATTGTTTTCTTCGAACCGAAAAATGACCCTCCAATTGTCCGAAACGGACACCGCCCAGAATCCTCGAAGCTCTCCTTTCAACGGATGAAGATGGAGCCCCGGCAGGTCCATGTCCGTGGGAGACTGGCTGGCGTCGAGCCGGGCCAGTATCAACCGTAATCGGGTCGCATGATCAGGCTTCACTCCCTGCCGGGTTCCCCTCTCGTACAGCTTCTTGAGACCCTTATGCCTGAAGTGTAAAAACAAAGAATGTTATTTTGGTGCGAACTCATAATGTTAACCTCCTCCATTCGATAATGTGTCCTCTCAAACGCCGCAAAATTTTGCCCTTTTTCTACTTATATAGATAAAGGCACAATTTTTAGGAAAGGGCGAACGGATGTTCTTGAGATCCATCAAAAGACGGCTCCACCGGCCTAGAGTGCAGCAGGTCCCGCTTGAGCGGCTGGCCAGGTTGTGGGTGAAAGAATCCGAACTCTCCAGTCATGGTCAAAGAGATTTCCAAACAGCGAGCATGCCCTGGGCGCACGACGACATCAACAGCTTTCAGTCTCAGTATGTGGACGCTTTTCTTCCCGCATCGGACCCTGCCCGTTCGGCCATTGCAGAGCTCTTGACCATCCTTGACGAACAGGGCGATTGTCCCTCGACAATGCCGGAATCGGTCTCGGGAGAAGAGCACGTTTCCGCAAAAATCTCGCTGCGGGCATATTCCCTGGAAACGGCACGAATCGCCTTCGACATGATCAGGAGGGGTCATCGCGATCCTGAGATGCTGATGGGCAAGATCCTGATCATTGCTCTGGGTCACCAGGTGGGTGTCATTTCCGATGCCGACATCCTCGGCGGCGTTTCGGCCAAAAGCGTGTTGCTGCTGGATGCATTGATTCAGGACCTTCCGTACAAGGAGAGCATAGTGAATGCCGTCCGCACGTTCCGAGAGAATAATGTCAAAAGTGACGAAGCCAGGATACTCAAGGCGGCGAGCTCTGCAGCCGGGAAAAAAGAGTGCGAAAGGACGGAAGTGTTGTCAAAAACCCGGCGAGAGCCTTTCCCTGATATCGAGCAAATCAAGAGGGCCATTCAAGCCCACCCGGACCGGGAGGGGCTATGAAGCTAAAACATCTCTTCCTCATACTGATGGTGTTGCTGCTCCTTGCAGGATGTTCAGTGATCCACAAGGTCTTCCGGAAAACGGAAATGGCTGGTTC
>JARRRG010000244.1:0-4605 GCA_037380965.1 Deltaproteobacteria bacterium | reverse complement strand
ACCAGAGGCAGGTTAATTTTCCGGGCTCCCCCCTGCTGGAGCAGCGCCTCTTTTTTTGCACGCTCCGCGTTGATACCTCCTATCGCAAGCAGGAGGCAGACGGCGAGCAACCCGATGAAGACGAGGTCTCGCGGATTCTCCCGGAGTCGGTTGAAAATGCCTGATCCCATCATCTTCCTCCAGGGGCTCGCCGGTCAAAGAGGCACCGGTGGCAGCGGATACAATCCACGTCCTGGGGAAAGCTCACCCCGAGATCGCATCGGCCGGGTCTGGTGCGAGGGGCCCATCTCCTCAGGAGCCTGAGCTTATTGAACAGGGCAAGGAATGCTCCCGCAGGACAGAGGTACCGGCACCAGAACCGAAAGTAGAAGACGGACGCGAACAGGACCATTCCGGACAGGGCGAGGATCCACTAGACCATTGATCCGCGGAAGAAGTGTTGGAGCGGACTAAATGAAAACCAGACCGTGTCGTCGGTAACGAGGAACAAGCACATGAGCAGGGCCAGAAGAACAAATTTCAGGTAACGCCCGGCCTGCTCGACCGGGTATGAAGCCCTCACCCGCAGTGCTTTGAAGCCGATAAACTCCTGCAATGCGCCGAACGGGCAGAGGAATCCGCAGAATGCCTGCCCCCAGAAGGCCGATATGAGAAGCGCGCCCGCAAAGAGCGTAATCCGCCACGCAGTCCCCGAGGCCGGCACCTGCCCGTGAACGAGGTTCGCGGCATCGAGGCTGGTGAACGGAGCATTGAGGTACAGCCCGAGAACCACGAAGGACGCGGCCAGACACACGAGCCTGACGATTCTTGATCGGGAATAGAATGCCGCAAGGAAGAAGCCGAAAACCCCCAGCACCACCCACAGCCGTACATCCTTGAGGGAATCTCCCCAGGACGCGGTAGAGCCTGCTGGAACGAGGGACGGCTGCAGGCCGAGCAGAGGCCGGGCAATCTGATGTCCCGTTTTCTCAAGGATCTTCATCGCGGCCCGAGACGTGATGGTCGCGCCGGTGAGAGCGTCGACCTTGCCTTCCAGGGGCTTCAGCAGTGAACGGCCCTTGAGCCGCGAAAGCCACGCATCCATTCCCGTCAGATAGGATGGGGTTTCCTTTGACTCAACCATCCTGACGCCTCGTATGATGCCCTTGTCCGAAACCGATGCGAGGAGATTGATGGGGCCGCCGTACCCCCGTATATCGCCGGCCACAGGCATGGTGCTCATGCTTATGGTAAAACCGGGCTGATCGTGGGAATGCCCGACATAATGCGGAAAGGGCTGCTCCTTGAAATCAAAGGTGCTCGAGCCTGAAACCTGCTTCAGGGTATCCCGCGGGAACCTGACCGTCGGGGGCTTGCCCGGAGGACCGATGAGCAGGCTCCAGGTCATGGCTGCCGCCACCGCGGATATTAGGAACCACGAGACTCTCACGAACGGGAATGAGCTTCGATGAACGGGACGGTACTGCTCGAGCATCGGGTCCACGCGGCGGAAGAGCAGTTCGGTGAGCATGAGAACAATCGGCGCACCAACAAGCAGCGCGAGGACAATGCACGCTTCTTTCATTCCGAGCAGGGGAACGAGGAGCGTTCCCGTGACCGCGGCACCGACGGCCGCGCCGTAATGATCCGCGGCATCGGTCCATCCCGAGCTTGCCCCAGGGTCTCGCCCCAGCTCGAGGTGGCGCGAAGCAACAAGCGGAAAGACGGCTCCCGTGAGGATGCCTGAAAGAAAGACCACCGCAAAAAGAACCGCCTCGATCTGCCAGGGCTCCCGATTGACGAGGAGATTCATTCCCGCGGGAAGGATCAGGCACAGCAGCCCGAAGAGCACGAGCAGGCAGAGGATTGCGATCGCCTTATCCTTGATTCCGGTGAGCGCTCGTCCCGATCCGATGCCGCCTGCCACCAGCCCGGTCATGAAGATCGCGGCGAAAAGACCGATCCGCTCGAACACGTACCCGAAGAGACTCTGGTACGCATAGATGAGCACGATTTGAACGCCCATGGCGGTCGCACCCACCGCGGCCATTGCAAAAATCGCCTGAAACTTGCCCTCTTTTCCGTCCCGCGGACCCCAGCGCGCGCGGAAGCCGACCCGAGCCACACGAACGAAGATGAGCGGAATCAAGTAGATCTTCAGGCCGCCACGCCTGATGGTATTGAGGAACTCCATCTGTCCGGTCCCGGAAAACCGGCCCCACAAGATCATGGCCAGGGACGAGGAAATCGGTTTGAAGTCCGTATTGATGAGGTGAGGGGACTTTTTCAGCTCGTTCGCGACGAATGCCGTCCTTTCGGGTGGCAGGAGCGTGTCAAACGCGGAAGGATCGAAGACGGGCTTGCCGAGCTTCCGGTACCGCTGCTTCAGCACCGTGGGATCGAGGGTGAGCACGTGCGGTGACCGCGAGGCAAGAAAGAGCGTTATATCGCCCGGGGTACCCAGCACGGAAGGAAAGACCCTCCTGAGCGTATGGTATACCGAACCGTCATAGGAGGCCACCTCAGAGCCCCAGAAATTCTCCGCGGATGTAACGCCTGTCACGAAGATGCCTTTGGGCGTCAAAGCTCGTGAGACTGCTCGGAAGAATTCCAGGGTGTAATAGCGATTCCAGAATGCTGAGACCGGATCGGGAATCATCGACACGATCACGTTATAGCGGGCGCTCTTGATACGGTTCATGTAGAACCGTCCGTCCATGAAGATCATGTGGACGCGGGGATCCTTGAGCGCCTGTGCCTCCTGTTTGGGCAAGCGCGTCTCGGCAATCCTGAAGGCCCACGGGTCGGGCTCTACGATGTCCACGCGTTGCACGGGGTACCGGAGCAATGAGCTGACAACACTCCCGATTCCGCCGCCGATCAGGAGAAACCTTTTGGCATCCGGTTTTTCCGCCATGATGATCGCGGTGAGTCGGTCTGCCGTATAGGGATCGGGAAACGATGAGACGATTTTGCCGTTGCCGAAGAGGGAAATCTGGTTTCCCAGTCGAGCCAGTTCAACCTGCTGATAGGGGGTCGGCTCCGAAACGAGCAGCTTCATGCCGGGATGGAGCGATGCCCATCGCGCATGAATGGACCATCCCCTGACATGCGCTCCAATGGGTGACAGCACGATAAGTCCGAAAACGAGAAGAGGCAGCGCGGTGACCAGGCACCGTCGCCGTCTCAGACGCAGTCCGTACACCATTGCACCCACCGCGAGCACGACCGCGAGCGTTGCAACGATGCTCAAGGGAGGGAGCGACCGAAGCAGAATCACCGTGAGAATCACCCCCCCAATGAGACTGCCCAGGGCCTCGAATACGTAGAGCCACGCGATCACCCGATCATCCGCGTCCCGCATGGACTGACAGCCCACGGGAAAAAGAAATCCGGTAAGAAAGGCCGTCAGGAACGTTCCGATGGGAACGGCAGCGACAATGCCGCGGAGGGGGGTGAGCTCCGCGGGCGATGCCCCGAAGAGCGCAGGCAGGTGACGTATCAGGATTACCTGAAAGAGGAGGGAAAAACCGAGAGCCGAGAGGGAATGAAGGAACACGTCGTGGAGTGATTCCCGCCATCTCCGCACCAACCACGCTCCTGCGGATGCACCCACCCCGATTCCGACCAGCCACGCGCCATAAAATATCCCAATGGAAATTTCAGTCCCATGGAAGATAACCAAGATCTCGCGCAGAAGGACGATCTGACCCGCCAGGGAAGCGAGACCGAAAAGAAAAAACATCACGAACATGAAAGGTGCGCCGTCCAATCCCGGCTTGTCGGACTAAAGTCCGGCCGTCACAATCGAATCCATACGGCCAAATTAGCATTTCGTGCAGATCCAACCAAGAGCGGGCTGGGCATCGAGAAAATCATTACTATATTTCGTCAAGGGAAGGGAGGCGCAACAACGCGGGGAAGGTAACGGGCACACACGATGAATGTGCGTGTACCAGCCGAAAACCACCAAGAAGGAGGACGTTCTCATGGATCCGCAACAGATGGCCGATTGGGCGTATTCACATGCATGTGACAAGTGCCACTCAGGCGAAGAGTGTAAGATGGATGAATGCCTCAACGCGAGTGAGGTCTCCGATTTCCTCAAGCGTATGGAGCGATTTGAAGGAAAAGGTGCCGATGGAGCCCAGGTGAGAGGATGGTTCATTCGCGATCAGGTGTAGCACTGCTTATTATGGGATATGGCTCCAACTGGTCGTGATAAGGGCCGGATGACCATTTCAGGGGGAGGCGTGGAGTCGCGGCCGGACTCCGCGCCCTGCCCTCGCGGGATGCGGCGGAAGCGTAACATCTCTGAAGGTCAGGTGAAAGCCCGAAGGGCACCCCTTGATTTTCCCATGACTGGAACCTATAGTATAGTGGATGGTTAAAACGGGCGGGCCAATCTCGTGATTTCACCACATAAAGGCCATGCACAAAGCTTTTGGTGCATCTTAACCCGCTCGAGAGAGATTGATCGTGCTTCGCGTACTGCAACCGAGGATCACCCATGGCAAGAACGGACGTGTTCGTCTGCGAGCTCTGCCCCAAGGCATGCCGAATCACTGAAGGATACAGCGGAGACTGCCGGTCGCGAATTGTTGTTGACGGCGAGTTGAGAGCGGT
>JARRRG010000243.1:0-9377 GCA_037380965.1 Deltaproteobacteria bacterium | reverse complement strand
CGGGCAACAAGATCTTCATCTCCGCGGGCGATCACGATCTCAGCGAAAATATCGTGCACATGGTGCTGGCCCGATTGGAGGGAGCTCCACCCGGAACGAAGGGAATAAGTATTTTCATCGTTCCGAAGAAGAGGATCGAGAACGGCGAACTCGTGCCCAATGATGTCGCCACAGCCGCGGTCGAAAAGAAGATGGGAATCCACGGCTCAGCGACCTGCGGGCTCATCTTCGGTGAAAAGGAGAACTGCATCGGTTACCTGTTGGGTGGCGAGAACCAGGGTATGAGGATCATGTTCAACATGATGAATGAGGCCCGCCTGGCAGTAGGATTGCAGGGCCTGTGCCAGTCAAGCGGAGCGTACATGCACGCTCTTCGATACGCCAAGGAGCGGCTCCAGGGACCTGAAATCTCTGCGATGAGGGACCCGGATGCGCCGAAAATCCCGATCATCCAACACCCTGATGTGCGGCGAATGCTCATGTGGATGAAAAGCGTGACCGAAGGGATACGCGCGCTCCTCTACTACGCGGGGTACTGTGAGGACAGGGTGAAAGTGGCCAAGACCGACGAGGAAGCAGCCAAGTACCAGGGGTTCCTGGATATATTGATTCCCGTGTGCAAGGCATGGAGCTCGGACATGGGCTTCAGGGTGACGGAGCTTGCGATCCAGGTATTCGGAGGCTACGGCTACTGCCGAGAGTACCCGATGGAACAGTTCCTGCGAGATTGCAAGATCGCTTCAATTTATGAAGGCACCAACGGTATCCAAAAGCATGACAGAAGACTTCATGACCCCGGTGCTCTATGCCTGTCCGTACCTCGAGCTTTTCGGGGACGTTGCAGTGGGCTTCATGCTGCTGTGGCAGGCCGTGATCGCGGATCGACGACTGGAAGAAATTTATAGTGACGCCAAAGCCGACACTCCGGAGAAGAAGGCCGAAGTTCTCAATACGAACCGAAGCGCGGCCTTCTACCGAGGCAAGATAGCCTCCGCCGAGTTCTTTTCCAACACCGTCCTTTCTCTGGCAAAAGGCAAGGCGCGGGCGATAATGAGCGGTGAGCGGTCTGCCATTGATCTCCCGGAAGAATCATTCGCTCTATTCTAAACTGATCGGAGTCTGGAAGATGAAAGCACGAGACGTAGTTTTGGTAGACGCGGTACGGACCGCTTTTGGAAGAGCCGGCAAAAAAGGAGCCTTTTGGAATACGAGAGCAGACGACATGGTCGTCAAGGTCATCCGGGAGCTGCTGAGACGCAACCCTCAGATCACACCCGAAATGGTCGACGAGAATGCATGGGGCGCCTTTTGCCAGGAAAAGGACCAGGGAACGACCTTGGGTCGAACCTCCGTGCTCCTCGCAGGATTGCCCGAGACCACCGCGGGGTTCTCAATCGACCGGATGTGCGCCGGCGGCATGAGCGCACTCACCACCGCGGCGGCGGAGATAGCTCTTGGCGCGTGCGATGTGGCCGTTGCCGGAGGAGTTGAGCACATGGGACACCATCCCATGGGAGCCTCCGCGGACCCCAATCCACGATTCCTCACCGATCGGCTCGTGGATCAAAGCGCGATGAGCATGGGCGAGACCGCGGAGAATCTCCATGACATGTTTCCCGAAATCACCAAAGAGATGGCCGACGAATATGCATTGCACAGTCAGCGCAAGGCCGAGCAAGCGAAGGACTCGGGGAAGATCGCTGAGATGATTGTTCCCATGACCGTGTACACCGAGCACGGATGGGTGGTTGCAGACCACGACGAACAACCGCGCCCCGAAACCACTGTCGAGGGGTTGGCGGAGCTGCGCACCCCCTTCCGGGTCATGGGCAAGGTCACGGCAGGCAACTCTTCAGGCCTGAATGACGGGGCCGCGGGATGTCTGCTCATGGCCAAGGACGTGGCAAAAGACCTGGGCATCGATTATAAGATGCAGCTCGAAGCCTTTGCCTACGCGGGCGTGAAACCCGAAATCATGGGCATCGGCCCCATTCCCGCCACCCAAAAAGTCCTGAAGATCGCGGGACTGAAAATGGACGACATCGGCCTGATAGAATTGAATGAAGCGTTCGCAGTTCAGGCTGTGGCCTTTATGCAGGAATTCGGCCTGGAATTTCCGGACGACCCGCGAATGAATATTTACGGCGGGGCAATCGCCTTCGGCCATCCGCTGGCGTCTTCAGGCGTGAGACTGGCCTGCCACCTGATGCATGCCTTTGGTGAGCATCCTGAAGTCAAGTACGGACTCATGACTATGTGCGTTGGCCTGGGGCAGGGAGGAAGCGTCATCTGGAAAAATAAGCAGCGCGACGGCCAGAAGAAGGAAAAGAAAGAGAAGAAGGAACGCACGAAGAAAAAGAAGGAATGACCGCTGTGCGATGATGAAACCTCATCCCAAGCGATCCGCTTCACATAAAAGGAGTCGTCATGGCTGACAAACCTACCCTCTTCTATACGAACATGTATGAATCCAACGTGGGAAAAATCGCGATCGTGACCATGGATAACGGCGAAGATTACAAGAAACCGTCGACGCTCGGCGAGAAGGCACTGGCATCTCTCAACGAGACCATGGACAGAATCGAGGCGGACAAGGATCTCAAAGGCATGATGCTCTGCGGTAAACACTACATTTTTGCCGCAGGCGTGGACCTGATGCAGATACCCTTTGTCAACACCTTCGAGCAGGGCCGTCAAGGTGGGGCCGCGGGGCACGCGGCCATGAAACGAATCATGGACCTGAAAATCCCGACCCTGGCTGCCATAAATGGGGTGGCTCTTGGCGGTGGCCTCGAGATATCGCTCTACTGCGATTACCGAACCGTGTCCAAGTCCGTTACTGCCATCGGGTTCCCCGAATGTTTTCTCAGTCTCGTTCCCGGCTGGGGCGGCTCGTCCCTGACCCCGAGGCTTATCGGCCCTGAGAAGGCGCTCGAGCTTATCATCTATAACGCGATGAACCAGAACAGGATGATCAATGGTTCCCGGGCATTTGAGATGGGTCTCGCGGACCGTATGTTCGAGGCGGTGGAGTTTTTTGATGAATCTCTCCTGTTCCTCGAATCGATCATCGAGGGGAAAGAAACTGTCGAGCGGAAGCCGCCTGACATGTCCAAGCTCAAGAGCCTTGCTGACGCAGCCCGGAATTTCGTAGACATGCGCGTTCATGGAGCCACTCCCGCTCCATACCGAGCCGTCGAGCTCATCGAAGGCGCGTGCGACCTCAACCGGAGCATCGGCGAATGCTTCGCGGAAGAAGACAGGGCCCTGGGCGACCTCGTCAAAAGCCGCCAGTGCAAGGCTTCAATTTACAGTTTTGACCTTATTCAACGACGGGCACGGAAACCGGTGGGCCGGCCCCAAGACGTGAAGCCTCGCCCGATACGAAAGATCGGCCTCATCGGCGCGGGCCTCATGGCGTCCCAGTTGGCGGTGCTCTTTCTGCGTCGGATGGGTGTACCGGTCGTGATGAAGGACATCAAGCAGGAATTTCTCGACAAGGGCGTCGGATACGTGAAAGGCGAGCTGTCCGCTCAGGTGAGCAAGCGCAAGATGACCCAGGCCAAAGCCGACTACCTCGGTCACCTACTTATACCAACGCTGGATTACAGCGATTTTGCGGACTGCGATTTCGTCATCGAGGCAGTCTTCGAAGAGATGCCCATTAAGCAGCAGGTATTCGCCGAAACGGAAGAGGTCGTTTCCGACACCTGTATCCTTGCCACCAACACCTCAAGCCTTTCGATCACCGAGATGGCATCCAAGCTCGAGCATCCGGAACGAGTGGTGGGTTTTCACTTCTTTAATCCGGTGGCCATATTGCCGCTCCTCGAGATCATCAAGGGTGAAGAGACCGATGACGTGACGCTCGTCACCGCGTTCGAGTGCGCCAAGAAGATCAGAAAGAACGCGATACTGGTTAAAGACTCACCGGGCTTTCTGGTCAACAGGATGCTCACGAGGTTCATGGGTGACTGCATACAGATGGTGGATGAGGGCGCGGAATTCGAGCAGATAGACGACGCGGTGCTTTCCCTCGGACTCCCCATGGCCCCCTTTGATCTCCTGGCCCTGGTGGGGCCGGCGGTCGCGTTCCATGTCGGGGAAACCCTTCACCACGCGTGGCCCGACCGTTTTCCGATCAGCGAGCACATGAAGCAGTTGGCGGAAGCCAAGATCACGTCAATCTATCAGGGGGGCGGTCCGGGTAAGAAAGTGAACCCGAAAGTCGCTGAGATCTGGCACGATAAAGGTGACAGAGAGTTCGTGAAGGAAGAGATCGTGGATCGACTCCTGACCAATATCACGTACGAAATCGACCTGATCCTCAAAGAAAAGGTAGTCTCCGATCCCAAAGACATTGACACCGCCATGATACTCGGAGCCGGCTGGCCTTTCTTCAATGGCGGGATCACCTTTTATCTCGATGTGGAAGGATATACGCCCAAGGTCCTTCAGAAGGTGTTTTTCAGTATCTGACGGAGCGTCAGCAGGAGCTTGACGGAAGGCACCGTTCGCGAAGGATACGTGTGTGCGTCCCGGCACGCAAGGTGGTCTCGGTCTCACGGGCTCTCGGTTCGTTCTGACGAATCCCCTGCCCCGCAAGGAAATGCCGCCGAGCGATTTCCCTTCCGGTGCCCCGCCCACGGCGAGTGATTCAACGCAGGTGGAGGAAGAACGATATGGTGAAGGCAAAGGCCGCGGGCACGTCGCGCAGAGTAACCAGTCGCTGCGGAGTGCCTTCATTGAAATCACTCAAGAAATTCGCTACCATTCCCGGGTTCAAGATCGGCGGTACCTATGAGATCGGTAATGAGGCACAGTACGAATTCGGCGGGAGCGGAGGCACCACGCTGGAATCTCTTGGAGCGAGCCCGCTGAGGACAGCCTACATCGCGACAGGAACCCCTGAGACGGATGAAAACGGTCGCATCACAAACGCTGTCATCATAAGCTCCTATTATTCCGGTGATTCAGCCTGGTGTTACTATTACTGGTTTGAAGGCCAGGAAGGGAATGAGTTTGCCACGGGGCCGGTGGTGGGGCCGGGGCTGATCATAGATACCAACCGATTTTACGTGATCTTTCTTGACGCCCTTGGTCTGTGGGGTGCGAGCAAGCCCAGCGACGGGCTGGGGATGGAGTTTCCTCAATATAGTGTCTTAGACTGCATGCAAGCCAACTATCGGCTTCTCCAGGACGAACTGAATGTGGCAAAGGTGAAGCTTGCCACAGGGGTCTCCATGGGGGCTATTCAGAGCTACGCCTCCGATGGATCTTCGACCTCATGAGCGCTGCCATGAAGAGCGACCCGGTCTGGAGAGAGACCAAAGGGAATTACTATCACCTGCCCAAATCGAAACATCCCAATCAAGGAATGATGTTTGGCTGGTCCATCCTTATGCACAATGGGCTCGATTTCGACTTCCGAATAGATCAGGGATGGGAAGAGGTTCGGAAAGAAGTCTTCTCCTGGGACGGGCGGGGTGACGACGGTGGCCTGCTTCTCAGGGAGAAGGCCAGGAGCTATGATGTCAATGACCTTCTCATACGAAACAGCGCACTGGGGAGCTTCGACATTGACGAACACCTTCCCGCGCTGAACACCCCCGCGCTGATCCTCCACGTCAAGAACGATCTATGGCTCAGAGCCAGGCTGGCGGAGCAATCGAGCAAACGTATACCGGGCGCTCGATTTGCGTCGTTCCCGAGCCCCCTCGCCCATTACGGAGTCTTCCAGGTGCCCCACGTTCTCGGGGATGAGGTTCTCGATTTTTTCAGGAAGATCGGATTGGAATAGCCGCTGTGGGAAACCGGCGGCGGAGAATCGAAAGGTTTTTGATGGGACGCCGGGGGGAAACAGGACGTTGATGCCGTTTCCCCCGTATGTGGTCCCGAATCAAGCTTCAGCGCTTTCCTGCTTTTCCGCTTCTTCTTTGGCTTTCTTTGCAGCCGCCGCGGCCTTCTTTGCAGCCTGTTCGGCCTTAATCTCTTCGACAGCTTTGGTCTGTCTTTCAGAGTCGGTGTAACGGAAGATAAACTGGCGATTGCAGGACCAGACCGCATCCTTGGCCTGCTCCTCACTCAGGTTGTCGTAGTCGATCTGAATGTGACCGTCGACCATGTTGACCACGTCTTTGGCCTTCCTCGTACAGGCCATGCAGTGGATGCAGCCGGCTTTGCAGACGTTGGTTACGTCCTTGCCTTTGTCTTGCGTGCTGCAGGGGACATAAACCGGGGCATCCTTGGGAAGAAGCTGCAGCACGTGCTTGGGACAGGTGCTCACGCAGACACCGCAGCCGGTGCACTCTTCCGGGTCGATAACCGGCATGTTGTCTTCCATGTGGATCGCGTGGAACGGGCATGCGGCTTCGCAGTCTCCGTAGCCGATACAAGCAAATTCACATTCGTACGGGCCGCCAAATGCAATACTGGCTGCTGCACAGGTGTCAAACCCGACATAGGCGTGCTTTTTCTTCACTTCGCCTTCATTGCGAGAACACCGGAGCACTGAAATGACCTCTCCCACCTCTTCGACGGTCTTTCCGGTGATTTCCGCCACCTTCCCGGCAACAGCCCCCTTTCCCGGAGCACACTTGTTCGGCGGACAATTGGCATCGGTCACCACGGCTTCCGCATAGGATTCGCATCCGGCAAATCCACACGCGCCGCAGTTGGCGCCCGGCAGACAGGCGCGAACGGCTTCAATCTTGGGATCAATCTTCACGGCAAAGCGCTTGGCCGCGTAGGCGAGTGCAATTCCGCAACTGACTCCGAACGCGATGAAGAAGAGTAACCCTATGAAAGCGGTTATCCAGACATTCTCCATAGTGGTACACCTCTTGACAAGACTGCGGTTTCATTCCGCAGCAGAGTCGATGAGCTGATATTTCGGCACGATCACTACGTAAGCCTAACTTATGTAAGACAAATTATCGCGCCGATCGTTTCATACTATCCGATCGGACCGACCGAATCAACCCCTCCGGCCGCGGTGTCGGAACTCTCTAACCTCTTGGAAGGTCTCTGCTTTGCTTCCTTCGACCGTTCGTCGGGCCTCGATGCATCCGGCACCATAATGCTAGAAGATCACAAGACCCGAGAACCCCAGGAACGCCAGAGCGAAGAGACCCGCAACAACAAATGCAATGGGCAAACCGACAAAGGACGGCGGGACCCGACACACTTCGAGCCGCTCTCTCACGCACGCCATAAGGAAGAGTGCGATCGCGAAACCCACTCCCGCGCCTATGCCCAGGCTCGCGCTCTCGAAGGGACCGTACCCGCTGTCCGCGTTGATGAGCGGCACCGCGAGTATGATGCAGTTGGTGACGATCAGCACAAGGTACACCCCGAGCCTCTTGAAAAGGAACGGATTGATTTTTCTGAGCATGGTATCCACCGCCTGCACGAATATCGCCACCGTCCCTATGAACACAATGATCTTCAGAAAGTCGAGGTGATACACATTGAGGACGTACGTGTACAGGGCCCAGCACATGATAGCGCTCAGGATCATCACGATCGTGAAGGTGATGCCCATGCCGATCGCGGTCTCCTTTTTCTGGGACACACCAAAGAAAATGCACAGTCCGAGGTACTTGGTGAAGACAAAGTTGTTGATGAGCATTGCCCCAATGATGATGCCCAGGAGCACCGCTGTCTGGCTCTTCTTCACCAGGAACGTCCCGCTGCCGAGGACCTTCCCGTCGGACGTGACATTCTTGGCAGCCACGACGTACTCACTCGACATGTTGAGGGGCGCCTTGAACGTGAGTGTCGCTGACGTCCTCTGGGAGTCGAGGGTAATCGATTCTATGGGTATCCTGATGTCAGGATCAGGCTTCTCGTACACCGTGAAGTTTGACTTGTTCTCGGCCCAGCTCTTGTCCACGGGCACGCCGAAGAAGACCGTGATCGCGGTTTCATCCTTGAAGGAAGCTTGTTTCGCGAAGTCCGCCAGTGCCGGCGAGGCCGCAAGCACGATTAATGCCAGCAAAAAAACTATTCTTGTGAGAATTCGCGGGCTTTTCATGTCAGTGAGCTCCTCCCGATGAGGGCATCTTCCCTGTGAGCTTGTACTCGATGAAATTGAACGCGGCCATGATGAAACCGATGACAAAGAAGCCTCCGGCCGGAAGAATCATCACGAGCAACGGTCGGAATCCGAGGATATTGTAACCCAGCAGAGTGCCCGCGCCGGTCAGCTCACGGATCGCGCCGATGAGGACGAGGCCGAAAAGGAACCCGATCCCCATGCCAAGACCGTCAAAAAATGACGGTACGAGTGGCTCTTTTGAGGCAAACAGCTCCAACCTCGAAATGATGATCGCGAAGACCACGATAAGCTTCACAAAGAGAGCAACCTGCTTGTAAACGCCCGGTGAGACGACCGGTAAAATCATATCGATGACGCTGACCCACAGCGCGATGACCAGAACGTACGCCGGAATCCTGATACGGGGATGTATCAGCCCACGAAATATTGCTACGGTGCAGCTCGAAAAGACCTGAACGAAAACCACCGCCACCCCGAGCATTACCCCGTTCCAGACCGACGTGGTCACCGCGACCGCAGGGCACATGCTCAAAGCCAATCGGAAAATCGGGTTCTCCGGGATGAGTCCATTCCAGAGAAGTGTGAGGTACCTCTTCACAACAAACCTCCCCTAAAAGGCGGGATGAACATTTTCCTGCTTCATCGCTTTATTAAGAATGTCAAACCGATAGACAAATTTCCTGACGATATTTTTGACGCCTCTCGTAACCGCGCGACTCGATATCGTCGCTCCCGTCAGGGCATAGATATCATCCTTCAGATGTTTTTCCTTGATCTCTTTGACCTGCTCGGGGCTGAACCCGGCCTCTTTCGCTTTTTCAGGGACAAGGGCATCAAGGTAAGAAGTCGGCAGCGGCTTCTTGATCACTTTAAGGTTTTTCAGCACTTCCAGGGTCTTGCCCACGAATTGATTCCTGAAGAATGCGCGCTGAATCTCCGCGCCCAGCCCCGGATCTTCTTCGGACTCTGTAATGGCAACACCGCTGATGGTGTAGTTCGGCTCAAGGGACACCATGAGTTTGATGAACGTCTTGAACCCCTGGGTCGTACCGGGAAGGACATACCCCAGCCTCTTGTTGCCAAGATCCGCGACGTAGATCGTCTCGGCGTAGACCGCCTTGCTTCCCGAGGGCAATGCAGCTCGGACAGCCTTGTCTCGGCCGGCTTGATCCGCTAATTCTTCCGGCTTTGCTTCTACGGGCAACACTTTCACGGGCTTGCCGGACAGATCGATCTCGAGGAGCGAGAATTTTCCATCCTTCGCGGGGAAGAGGTATCCGAGCAACGTTCGGCCACTGGGATCAGAGATCACGTACCG
>JARRRG010000242.1:0-4610 GCA_037380965.1 Deltaproteobacteria bacterium | reverse complement strand
ATCGCGGGACGCAGTTGCTTCGAAGATCGTCTGATGCCCAGCGTACCGATTCCGGACGTGGAAGCGGGAGATATCTTGGCCGTGCTCGACACCGGGGCGTACCAGGAAGTATCCATGAGCAATTTCAATGCCATACCGCGACCCCCCACGGTGCTGGTCACCGGTGATCGGGCTGAGGTAATCCGCCGGCGGGAAACAGAAGAAGATGTGTTGAGCCGCGATATCATTCCTGATCGTCTGAAGAAGACGCGGCTGCCCCAAGCCGGCAACCGCGCGCAGACAGGGAATCCTTCAGATACTCCCTGACGCGGCCAGGCCAACCGCCGCCTCATTCCGGCCTGGAGCAGAAGATGATTATCCGCAACGAGATGGAGTCAGACGCGGAGGCAATATTCGAGGTCACCAAGCGGGCCTTCGAAGACCATCCATACAGCCATAACACGGAACAATTTATTGTAAATGCCCTGCGTGACGCCCATGCGCTTACCGTATCGCTGGTCGCGGAGGTTGACGGTAAGGTCGTAGGCCACGTCGCTTTCTCGCCGGTAACCGTTTCAGACGGCAGTCATGATTGGTATGGTCTCGGCCCTGTCTCGGTGCTGCCGGAATTTCAGACACAAGGGATCGGGAAATCCCTCATTCATGACGGCCTGGCCTTGCTGAAAGCCCGGGGAGCAGAGGGCTGTGTTCTGGTGGGTGATCCCCATTATTACGAACGATTCGGTTTCAGAAACATCCCGGATTTGACCTTTGAAGGAGCTCCGCAAGAAAACTTTCTCGCTTTACCTTTTCATAACAAGGTCCCTCGGGGTTCCGTGGCATTTCATCCGGGCTTTTCCGCAAGAAGCTAAAGAATCAAGCGGCACGAACGTACGGAAGGGCTCTCGTTGACCGGCACAACCGCTGCCGAAGTCTCGTTCCTCAATGCCTCGCGTTCATCCTGTGTTCCGGCCGGATCCGGCCCGATGCACTGAGAGCCGCGGGCGTCAAAACGCAACTTCGGTAGTCAGAGTGGATAATCAGGACAGATACCCGTTTGTCTCTCTCTTTTGCGGTTTCATGACCGCGGGCTCGGTCGAAGAGATACCGCGGTGCATTCATGTGCTCTCTTGTGGGCCACACTCCTTCTCACAGGAAGAGCCTTACTCTCCCTCCGTCCAACACATCTGAACACATCTGTGTTTGCGTGCACTTCTCATTGATTTTGCATGAAACGGCTTGCATAGGAGAGCATGGCTCATCCGGCTTCATGGAAATGGTTGAGAGCCTCTTTCGTCTCAACTCCACATCGCCGGCCCTCCTGCCAGGCCTGTCCGTCAGTGATTACAGGCTGGCCGGGAGCACGGCAACTCAGGGACTAAACACCGGATAGGCCTGTCTCTCCCGCTCGGCAGTTCGGGATCAAGTCGTTGTCTAGGATCTATCATCGCCCTCCTCGACCAGGGTATATGTCCTGCCCTTCCTGGTAGTGGGCGGTAGCGGCTCACCTCTTTCCGAGTCTATCTCGCGACCCTTTCCGCCTCTGGGCCCCACTTCTTGATAGTGACCGGAAACTGGTGCAGCGGTGCCTGGCTTGAGTCCCGAGTGAGAAGCCTTCTGTTGTTCCGCGTCTCTGCGGGGCGAAGGTTCCCCCTCCGTTCCTTTCGGCTGAAGGACTCCGTTCTCAGCTTCAATTTCGGCCCTTGCTTCCGCAGTTACCTCTTCTACTGTTTCTTTTGCATTGGTAAGGGTCTTTCTTCCTCTCAGATAGGCGCTATAACCGCTTTTGATAAATGTTTTCAAAATTACCGAAGTAGCACCTTCAAGGGCTCCAATTCCTGCTGATGCACTACTCCGCAACTTTTCGCCGGGATTTAATTGGAATCTCATATTAACCTCCTGTCCGGGTGAAGTTCTTGGCTGGAGAAGCAAGAACCTCCCTATTTTTTAGACTAATTCCGCTACACATGGTTCCAATATCCGTTTGTCTCCTTTTCGTATCTCACACGTTGATCTGATGATCATTGCCCCGTGACTCTTGCAACCACCACCTCTGCGCAAGACGGCGCTTGTCATCACGAGGCCCTTGCAGCCGGTACTCTTCATCTGGAGCACCCGGGCATTGCCGAAGCTCAATGGAACGGAATAGCAGTTTCTTTTCAGGAAGCACTCTCATGCCCGACGAGTGATCTTGCCAGACGTCATGGATGCAATATAAAGGCGCCGGAAGCCACACCCTCATCTGTTCCGTACCTCATCCTATCGCTGAATAATCGCGGCACCCCTATCTCCGTCAGCACCCAGGTATTCCGGAAACGGGCACATCGTCCGATTCACCGGAATGATACAGTGGACCTCTCGCGGTCTTATTCTGATTCTGAAACATGCTCGAGTGTTATGTATGAGGTGTTGACACACGAGAATTTTCGAACCGTTTGATATCATTGAACTCCGTCAGGAGCGTGTCGCTTTTCAAGGCAGGGGTTAAGGGGTGTAAGGATACTCCTGTAACGCTGTGCACGGTTGGACCAGAAGTCCTTTGTGAATAAATGGAGACAATTCCCAAGAAGTTTCCGGCAGTTATCTAGCGGGATCCCCGCATGGACAGGCGTGGCATCCAAATTGCTTAACAATCGAGCACTCACGACAGCCAACGGATTCAACGACTTTTTCCACGAGTGGGTCATGCTCCCGGCAAGGGGGATGACTCGCTCCGTCAGCAGTTTTTCTCACTCACGAGACCAATTGTTGACAATCTCGGAAACGAGGGAGCGGTGAGATCGACTGCAAACGTATGCTCAACCAAAAGGAGGATTTCATGCTGTCATGGGCCGTATTTTTTCTGGTGATAGCCATTATTGCGGGCCTATTGGGATTTGGAGGAATTGCCGGGGCCGCGATCGGAATAGCCAAAATACTCTTCTTCATTTTCCTCGCAGTTTTTGTGCTCCTGCTCATTTTCGGACGGAGACGTCCGATAAGATGAGTGTCTGAACTGCTTCCATCCTGGGGAGTTGCGTGTGAAGGCTTCTCAGGAGAGCTGGGGAAAGGCTTCTCAGTGCCCGAGTGCATTACCTGCCGGCGCCCGTGGGCTGCCGAGACATCAACGCGGTTTGTGGCGGCATCGAGAAGAAGGCCACCCGAGATGCGGGAGGCCGCTACGCCCCTTAATCGGACCGAAGTATCGGTTCCCTGAACGATCCGATGCTGTAACGAGGTGAATCATGATCGTCAATCTGCAGCCGGAGCCCGTGTTAGCTCTTATCGGTGGAATCTTGATTTTGATCATTCCGCGCCTCTTGTCATGGATAGTGGGAATTTATCTGGTCCTCATCGGACTCATAGGACTCCTGGCCCGCTGAGGATCGAACACGACAGCGGACATGAAAGGGTCCGGAGCCCCCTGTATACGACCCCGCGACTGAAGTCGCCGAACAGAGCGGCCGGGATAGCGGTCCGATTTTGCCAATCGTAGGTTTATCCTGCTGCGAACCGGCATGATCTGATCGTAGGGGTGGTTTGGCTCGGTCCTCATGGAAAGGTTTTCGTAGGGGGCACGGGAGCCACGCGGGCTTGAACAGGCACACGGTGCGCCCTGTGCGCAGCCTCCATCGGAGCGAAGACAACCTCTTCTTTTTTCTGGAGGAGCTCAGGCTGAGGGAGTGTTGCGCCCAACGTATCACCGGCGGCTCTCCGGTTTTGCAGAGAGCGCCTTAAGGTAATTTCAGAACGGAGCCGGATGTGCCGAACAAGGTCACCTTGTCCTTGGCGGACCGGCCGATTGAAAGGTCTTCACATAATCCGTTTATACGAGAAGGTGCAGGTCGGTGATGATACCGGCAATTGACTCAGCAAGCGTGCGCTCCTGTCTCCTCGTGACGAGATAGCTTCTGACCCCGAACAACGTCACGACGGTACCCAGTAACACAAGGCCCGCATCGAGGATCGTCCAGGGCCCCACACCGAAATAGCGCATCAAGCCCAAACCGAGGGCAATTCCAGCAATGCCCGTACGTATGAGGGCCAATTCCGTCCTGCCTCTGGCCAAGATGGAACGGTAGGCGGAAAAAACCGTACGGTTACCGGCCAGGTCATTTCGTTTCTGGGCCAGAGAAGTCCGTTTTTCTGAAAATTCTGTTCGCTTTGACGCGAGATCAGTCCGGTCCTTGGCCCATGACGTGCGATCCCGCGAGAGATCGGTTCTATTTTCAGCAAGATCGGTACGCTTCTCCGCGAGCGTGGTCCGCTTTTCGGAAAGGCCAGTTCGTTTCGTGGCCATATCGGTCCGATCGTTCGCCAGCGAGGTCCGATCCTGAGCGAGATCGGTACGCGAATGGGCAAGATCGGTACGCTCCTCGGCCAGTTTTGTTCTTTTAGACGCAAAATTCGTACGCAGCTCCGCAAGCTCGCTGCTCCGTTCCGTGAACTGTGTCTGTTCCCTTACGAGCTTCGTCCTCTCTCCGGAGAGCGAGGTACGCAATTCCGCGTTTGCAGTCCGGCTGGCAGCCATTTCATTTGTTCTTTCCGTCATCTCTACCATGGTCTTGGTAAGTCTATTCTCTTCTTCAGCGAGTTCAATCAGGACATTCATGACATGTTTTTCGTCTTTACGCTTGACCATGTCAGCCTCC
>JARRRG010000241.1:0-4612 GCA_037380965.1 Deltaproteobacteria bacterium | reverse complement strand
CTTATCAATTCTGCCCGCACAGCCTCGGGAAATCCCCAATTGATAGGTGATGTCAAAACGCTGCTCTCCGGGAGCTGCGGCAAGGGCTTTCTCGTAGTATTCCCCCGCCCGCAGGTAGTCGTCCATGGCATCATAGCAGGAGGCGATCGCCCGGAGCACGGTCGGGGGATCTTCCACCTTATGCTCAATGGACTTGAATTGGGCGACAGCTTCCTCCCACTTCTCCTCTGACATGTCTTTGAAGGCTTTAGCCCTGGTCTTTCCTACTTCGTCGAGGGCGGGGCCGGGCCCTGTGTCATGGGGGAGGCAACATTTTTTATACTTTTTCCCGCTGCCACAGGGGCAGGGGTCGTTTCTTCCTCGGATTTGCATGGGCGGAGCTCCTCGGGCGCTGATTGCGCCGAAGCCATAGAACTAGCGTACTGCTCATATCATGACAAGGCCATTCGTTGGTTATCCTATCGGAAAATTTGCTCATTAGGGGGCAAAATTCTCTTGACAATGAGCTAAGAATTTGATTAAGTTTTACATTCGTTTGTTGCGCTGGGTCAAATTGGGGACCAAGCAAAATATCCAAAATTCTGCATATCTTGTTTCATGACAACCATGACGCCGGGTGGCACGGGTTTTCGCTGAGGAAAGTACCATCGCGACCGAGTCACCAAGCCCAATTTTCTGTCGGGCACTGTTTCCCGCGTCTGGGGATGAGGGAGTCTCTAACGCGAACAGGGGGGTGACCAACGTCTTGTAGAGCCCGCTGGTACGAGCCCGCGAGCTGTAGCGACCATTTAAAGAAAGGAGGCTTGTGCACATACTCATCGTCGAGCGACTTACCGGTATCAGAAAGTTGTGCGACTTTAGGAACAAAGTTTATCAAAAGCAGGAGGTTCATTCATGCCGAGTTATGTGATCATGGAGAAGTGCGATGGATGCAAGGGTCAGGACAAGACTGCTTGCATGTACATCTGCCCAAACGACCTCATGGTCTTGGACAAGGAGACCATGAAGGCCTGGAACAGGGACCCCGCGATGTGCTGGGAATGCTACAACTGCGTCAAGATCTGCCCCCAGCAGGCTATCGACGTCCGCGGCTATGCGGACTTCGTCCCCATGGGAGCGTCCTGTGTGCCACTGCGTGGCTCCGAAGACATCATGTGGACGGTCAAGTTCAGGAGCGGTCAGGTAAAGCGTTTCAAGTTCCCCATCCGTACCACTCCGGAAGGTTCGGCGGTGCCGGACGGCGGATTCGGAGAGGTCACGACCGACCTGGCGAGCCAGTGCCTCTACAATGAGCCCGAAGCACTCAGGCTCAGCGAGCTGCCCACAATCAAGAAGTAAAGTCTAGGAGGGATGAAGATATGGCGAATTTTGAAAACGTCGAAGTAACCACTGACATACTGATCTGTGGTGGCGGCATGGCAGCCTGCGGCGCTGCTGTGGAGGCATCCTATTGGGCCAACAAGAACGGCCTCAAAGTGACCATGGTGGACAAGGCGGCGACAGACCGTTCCGGTGCCGTGGCCATGGGCCTTTCCGCAATCAACCAGTACGTTGACATCAACAGCGGCAACAATACGTGCGAAGACTATGTGAATTACGTCCGTAACGACCTGATGGGCATCACCCGTGAGGACCTCGTTTACGACATCGCACGCCATGTTGACTCCACCGTCCACCTTTTCGAAAAATGGGGCCTGCCGATCTGGAAAGATGCCGAGGGCAACTATGTTCACGAAGGTCGTTGGCAGCTCATGATCAACGGTGAGTCCTACAAGGTGATCGTTGCCGAAGCGGCCAAGAATGCGCTGAGCCAGCAGGGCGGCGAGTACTTCGAGCGGGTGTTCATCACCGAGCCCCTGATGGATGGCGATCGCATCGCCGGCGCGGTGGGCTTCAGCACACGTGAGCCCAACCAGTTCTACGTCTTCAAGGCCAAAGCGGTTATCGCTGCAATGGGCGGAGCTGTCCACGTCTTCAAGCCGAGGAGCTCCGGCGAAGGTCTCGGCCGTGCATGGTATCCACCCTGGAACTCCGGCTCGAGCCTCTATTTCACCCTGATGGCAGGTGCCGAGCAGACCTGTCAGGAAGTCCGGTTCATTCCCGTCCGCTTCAAGGACGCGTACGGGCCGGTCGGTGCATGGTTCCTCCTGTTCAAATCCCGGGCCACCAATGCGTTCGGCGGCGAGTATATGGTCGAGCGTAAGGATGAACTGGAGAAATGGGGTCCGTACGGCAAGGTCAAGCCCATTCCCGCCAACCTGCGTAACTGGCTGGGCATGCTTGACGAGTTTGAAGGCCTGGGCCCGATCTACATGAGAACAGAGGAAGCTATCGCCAATATCGCGGCCGAGTACAAGGATGATCCCAAGGCTTTCAAAAAGAAGATGAAAGAGCTGGAAGCCGAGGCATGGGAAGACTTCCTCGACATGACCATCTCCCAGGCTATTCTCTGGGCCGGCACCAATGTGCAGCCTGAAGAGAAATCCTCAGAGATCGCGGCTGCCGAGCCGTACTTCATCGGATCGCACTCGGGCGCTTCCGGCGCGTGGGTCAGCGGCCCGAAGGATCTGGCTCCGGACGCGTACTTCTGGGGCTATGAGTATATGTCCACCGTGAAGGGCCTCTTCTGTGCAGGTGACGCGTCAGGCGCATCGAGCCACAAATTCTCCTCGGGCTCTCATGCAGAAGGTCGTGCCGCAGGCAAATCAGCGGTTCGCTTTGTCGTGGACAACAATACTCAGCCGAATGCGGACGCGGCCCAGATAGAGGCGCTCAGGGAAAAGACCCTCAAGCCTCTGGATCTGTTCGAGCAGCATCAGGCCATGTCCAGCGATCCGGACATCAATCCCGAGTTCATGAAGCCCAAGATGTTCATGTTCCGTCTGCAGAAGATTATGGACGAGTACGCCGGAGGCGTCAGTGCCGGCTTCAAGACCAATAAGCCGAAGCTGGATCGGGCTCTCGAGTTGCTGGGTTGGCTCAAGGAAGACTCCGAGAAGCTGGCTGCGGAAAATCTGCACGAGCTTATGCGTTGCCATGAGAACATTCAGAGAATGTACCAGGCGGAAGCTCATGTGCGGACCATCCTCTTCCGTGAGGAGACCCGTTGGCCGGGCTACTACTTCCGTAATGACTTCCCGTCCCTTGACGAAGAGAATTGGAAAGTCTTCGTCAACTGCTCGTACAAGAATGGTGAATGGGATATGAAGAAGGTACCTGTCATCTCCATAGTCTAATTGTCATCACGCACAACCTGCACAACTCCGGGTGCCTCTCTGGGGGCGCCCGGAGTTTGTTCAAGACTCCAATTACTGGTAAGGAAACAAGCCGAAGCCAGTGGTTCGATTCGGGTTGTGATTACCGGGGAGGAAGCATGGCTGAAGAATCTACCGTATTAGTTGTCGGGGGCGGGATCAGTGGAATCACGGCCGCGTTGGAAGCCTCGGAGGCCGGTCGTAAGGTTATTCTGGTTGAAAAGGAACCGTTTCTGGGGGGTCGCGTTGCCCGGCTCTATAAATACTTTCCCAAGCTGTGTCCTCCCACCTGCGGCCTTGAGATCAATTTCAGGAGAATGAGAGGGAATCCGAACGTCACGGTTTACACACTCGCCGAGGTCGAGAACATTTCCGGATCACCCGGCGCTTTCACCGCGACGATCAAGGTGAGCCCGAGGTACGTGGAGGATCATACCGCGACGTCGAAAGATGTGGAGGATTGTCCTGTTGAGATTCCCAACGATTTCAACTACGGGATGGATACGGTCAAGGCTGTCCGTCTCCCGTACGAAATGGCCTATCCCATGCACCTTGTTGCCGACAAGAAGGCGCTCAAGGGCGTTGAATCGAAAGACGAATACAAAGCGTTTGTTGAATCGTGTGAAAAAAAGGGCATCCGTATCGACCTGGAAGCCCAGGCTGAGACGTTCGAGGTGACCGTGGGTTCCATCATCTGGGCAACGGGTTGGAAACCCTACGACCCGACCAAGCTCGACAAACTCGGGTTTGGGACCTGGGCCAATGTGATAACGAATGTAATGATGGAACGGTTGGCTTGTCCCAACGGACCGACGCGCGGAGAGATCGTCCGCCCGTCCGACGGGAAAAAGGTAGACAACCTTGCCTTTGTCCAGTGCGCTGGTTCGCGCGATCGGAACCATTTGCCCTATTGCTCTTCGATTTGCTGTCTGGCTTCGCTGAAGCAGGCCACCTATCTACGTGAATACAACCCCGACGCGCAGGCTCACATCTTCTACATTGATTTGAGGGCGTACGGCCGGTTTGAGATCTTTTTTGACAAGGTGAGAGAAGATGAGAAGATCCTGCTCACGAAGGGAAAAATAGTCAATATCACAGAGGATCCCACTACCAAGGACGTGATCCTGGAGGGGGAAGATATCCTGTCGGGAGAGAAGATTCGCCGCACATTTGACATGGCGGTTCTGGCCACCGGCATGCAACCGAACACAAGTGAGGATAAGGTTCCCATCTCGGGCGTCGCGTATGACGAATTCGGTTTTTTGGTTTCAGGAGAGGGCATCCATGCGGCCGGGGTGTGTGCGAGGCCGATGGATGTAGCCTCATGCATGCAGGACGCGACAGGCACGGCTCTCAAG
>JARRRG010000240.1:0-5741 GCA_037380965.1 Deltaproteobacteria bacterium | reverse complement strand
CAGCACACTCAAAGCTCCTGTTGCGCAACCTGGAAGTTGGATGAAATCGTGGCAGGTACGATGCAGGCCCTTGCCGCAAGACCGGGTAACCTTACGTTAACATATTGATATCCCATAGGGCGATTTGTCGGATGACTTGGAACGCAGGAAAATCTACCTAGGCCGTGGCGCGATTCTGAAAATGTATGGGGTTGAGCGACGGACTTCCAGACTTCAGGCAGACCGGTTTGGACCTCCTGCTCGTCTCTCCTCACGGGACGGCTCAGCCCTTGACCGCTCCAAGGGTAAGCCCTCCGATGAACCGGTCCACGAAGAAATTATAGATAATGGCAATCGGGACGGAGGCAATCAGACAGCCTCCCATGAGTGCACCCCAGTTGTACACGTCCCCGTGAACGAGAAAGGTCGGCACTCCGACGCTGACTGTATAATGGTCGGACGCGGTGATGAATGTCAGGGTGTAGATATATTCCTGAAGCACCAGAGTGAAGCTGAAAATCACTACGGTCAAGATTCCGGGAGTCGATATGGGAATCACCATCCTGACAAAGGCTCCAAAACGACTGTAACCGTCGATCATCGCCGCTTCTTCCAGTTCAGGCGGGATTGATTTGAGCCCAAGGTTGGCGACAACTCTCGACATCGGTATGAAGAGGATCGTAGGGGCCACAAGGTAGGTCAGGAATATCCCAATTCCCAGCCGTTCCCCCATGCGGCCGGTCAGGCGCACGAGGCTATACCCGGCCGGTATAGCGAGCGCAAGGGTTATGAGAACAACCAGCACACCCACAAAGGCTGTATTCAGGAGCCATCTGACATACAACGTCTGTGTGAACAGGTATCTCAGATGATCGAGAGTTGGAGCCATATTGAAGATAAAGGGGTTGAAGTTCCTGTTGTAGAGGTCCGCGTCCTGCTTGAACGTAGTGATGAGCATCCAGAAGAAAGGAATCGCGGCAAAAAGCGCGAATATGGTTAGAGTCACGTAATGGGCCAACCTGAGCGCCCACTCCTTGGCAGTCTTTTTCCAGCCCTCCATATCACACCACCTCCGCGCGACGGGCGAGCTTGAGCATCGTGATGGCTACTGCCACCAGTAATGGGACGAGGAACAACGCGATCGCCGCTCCAACGGCCAGATCCCCGGCGTCGATACCGGTGTAGAAAGCAAGGCTAACAAGCACCTGGGTGGAATCATAGGGTCCTCCCCGCGTCAGAACCAGAATAATTATAATGTCCGTCGCCGTAAAGACTATCGCGAACAGAACTGCTACCAGAATAATGGGGAGCATCATGGGGATAGTGATCGTAAAGAGCTGCCGGAAATAGCCGGCACCGTCGACTTTGGCTGCGTCCTGAATGTCTTGAGGGATCGAAATCAGTCCCGCCAGCATGATCACCGTAGCCAGGGGCAACAAGCGCCAGACGTGAACAGCTATGATTGAGGCCATTGCAAGATCGGGTTTCCCCAGCCACATTGGCCAGAAGTCCGGCCCAAAAAGTCCCGAGTGTTTCAGCAGCCAGTTGATCGGGCTGTAAATGGAATCGAGCATCCACAACCAGCCAATGACACCCAGGGAGATGGGGGCCACGTAGGGCATCAGGATCAGGCCTCGCAACAGAAATTTCCCTCGGAAGGCCTTCAACAAGGACAGAGACAGTATCTTACCGAGCACCACCACGATCACGGTGGATACCACCGTGAACAGAATGGTGTTCTTCAGGGCCGTCTTGAAATTCGGATCGTCAATTATTGTTCTGAAGTTAGCCAGACCCACATACTTGAATTGCTCCGATCCCACGGTGATATCGCTCACGCTGTACATAAAGGCCAGGATCAACGGGTACCCCACCAATAGAAGCACATAAAGCACCGCGGGCGCCATCATCATGAAGCCGAGCACGTTCCCTTTGTCAAAGACGGTAAAACCTCGGCCTGCGGGGGAAGGCGTAAAGCTCATTGATCGTCTTTCCGGGCTCTCCATCATCCCTCCTTATAAGGGAACAGGGTCCGTGCGCAGCCCCGTATCCCGGTCAAAGAACCTGATGGTGCCTCTCGGCACGGCAAACTCGTGCGTCCTCCCCGTCGAAATGGGCGTATCAATGCTTGTCGTCAACTTGGCAGCCACATGGCGCTTTTTGAATCGCTCGCCCAGATTGCCGTACAGAAGGCGGTCCGATCCCAGATACTCCACCCGGGTTACGTGGAACTCGAGAAGTTCCAGGTCCGCATGCCCCTCGTAGGCGTCTTTCGGAAGAAAGCTTTCCGGTCGAAATCCCACAATGACATCAGGCCTCTTCACCAGATTCATGGGAGGTGAGCCGAGGAAACCGGCCACGAACGTGTCCGCTGGATCGTTATAGATCTCTGACGGCGTGGAGAGTTGTCGCACAGTCCCCTCGCTCATCACGGCTATCCTGTCCCCCATGCCCATGGCCTCCACCTGGTCGTGGGTCACGTAGATTGTGGTGATGCCAACCTTCTTCTGGAAATTGGCAAGTTCCTCCCTGGCTGACGCGCGGAGTTTGGCATCGAGATTGGATAGGGGTTCGTCGAGCAGAAAGACGTTGGGTTCTCTCACGAGGGCCCTGGCAAGGGCCACCCTCTGCCGCTCGCCACCGGACAGCTCCCGGGGCTTACGCCTGAGGAAACCCTCGATCTTGAACATGGTAGCCGCTTTGTGCACCCTTTCCCGGATGAGGTTCTTGGGAACCTTCTGAGCTTTGAGGGGAAAGGCTATATTATTGAAGATCGTAAGATGAGGATAGAGGGCGTAGCTCTGGAAAACCATCGCTATACCTCTGTTGCGGGGGGGAAGGTGCGTGACTACTTGCCCTCCGATGAGAACGTCTCCTGATGTGGGCGGGTCCAGGCCTGCGATGGTTCTGAGCAGGGTCGTCTTGCCGCAGCCCGAAGGCCCCAACAGAACGAGGAACTCTCCCTCTTCGCTAGCCAGGCTCACGCCGTTAACTGCCTTAACTTCACCGAAATGCTTCACAATATCTCGGGCTTCTACACTGGCCAATTAATCCTCCAGTCGGTATCGAATGAACTCGAATCCTCCCTCTCGGGGGGAAGAAACTCAGTCCCAGCTCATCCAGCACAACAGCCAACCGAACCCTGTGCCAAGCCCTCATCGGTCCGGACCAAAGCCACATCCGCGGGTTGTCCGGTCGCCCTCCGATCAAACCAAAGGGCGACCGGGCGGAGTCGCGGCACACACGGAATAAAGGAAGATCTACGCTCCCGTATGAGGCACCGTGCACTTGACCAGCCACTGGAATGCGCCGTTTCGTGGTCGCCGAATGAGGCCGGATCGGCTCTCGTGACGCTTCTCCTTTAGGCTAGACCTTTCTCTCGCCACTTCTTGAAGATCGCTTTGGTCCTTTTGTCGGCTGCCTTGATGGCCTCCTCGGGCTTCATCGTGCCACTGGCGGCCTTGGCGAACATGGTTGATATCACCCAGGTGCTGAAAACCTCCGCGATGGCCGCGTTGGCATAGCCGGGATAGCCTACGTTTGTAGCCCAGACCAGTACGTCCTCCAGCACCTTGTACTTGTCAGGTGGCTGGGCCCTTTTGTCCTTGGCCACGAGCTGCTTGAGATCCGGGACAGTCTTGGCGAAGCACGGGAAGTTGTAGTACTCGCTCGCAAGAAAAGCCTTTCTGAAATTATCGATGTAATCGACCAGGAACTTCTTGGCTCCCCCGATGTTGTCGGCAAATTTCCAGATGCAATAGACATCCATGACGTGCTCGAGGCCCATCCTTCTCACGGGACCTTTGGGGGCCTTGGCCAACCAGATCTTTTTCGCCATCGCCGGATCCTGTTTTTCCGCGGTTCTTGTTACGGAGATGGCGTTGAGGGCCAGAGAGCCCTTGCCGGAAAGCATGAACCGGTTGTTGGACGAGGCATCCCAGGTGAAGACCTCCGGAGTCATACACTCCTTGTAAAGGGCGTTCACGAACTTTACCGCTTCGAGGGTTTCTTTCGAGTCGAGAACCACATTGCCCTTCTCATCCTGAACCGAGGACCCGAAGGAGTACATGATGGCCCGCATCGCCATGTTGGTGTCTATCTCGGATGCCAATCCGATTCCAACCGGGATATTGTGTTTCTTCTTGATCGCCGCTCCGCCCTTGCGTACGTCATCCCAGGTATTGGGAGTCATCCCTACGTCGTCCCACAGATCTTTGCGGTAGTTGACCGGGTCTGGGACGAAGCTGTCTGAAAAACCGTAGTACTTTTTCGTCTTGGGGTCGTATGTGCTCTTGATGGCAAGATCAATGGGTTTGCCCCATTTCTTCTCGCATTCTTCGTAGATCTCTCTGTGATCGATGACCTGATGTTCATAATCGGGCTTGGGCCACAGGAACATAAAGAGATCGTGCCCCTTCTGCGCGGAAACCTCCGCGGCCGCGCGTGCGTTGAGTCCGGCAAGCCCTATGTTGTCAACGATGACTTCGGTGTCGTTCTTCTTGCCCCACTCTTTGACGTACACGTCGTTGAACCATTTGTCGTATGCCGGAACAAAGTGGACCCATTGAAGGATTTTCAGCTGCTTAGGTTTGGCCAAGCCATAGCGGGGGAATACGATGTTCCCGGCGCCCGCGGCCAGAGCGGCCCCAGCCGTTGTCTTGATGAACCGCCGTCTCGTGATCACCCCTACCCGTTTTCTCTTGAGTCCTTTCGTGTCAATCGCCATTTCGTTCCCTCCTTTTTTCGGTGGGGGGCCCCCGGTGGAGCCATTTTGAAGGTAGGTACGCGGCAGATCCTGGGACGCTACACTCAGCCGTTTCAACGGTTGACTGTCAATAGGAAGGGAATCGCCACTCATTGTTGCCGATCAGTCTCGCTATGTCAACGAGTTTGGGCTGGACACACATTCCCGCATGCTCGAGAATCGAGAAAATGAGTCCTTAATGAAGGGACGACAATGAAATCATGGGGGTTTCCGACCATTGTATATTGGACAGGCCGGCATCGTTCCCGGAACCAAACGGATGACATACAGGGTAAGAGCGCCACGCTGCGCCATGATTCGAAGGGGGAGACGCCTCTCCCCCTTCGAGCATCCCCCATCGGAGACCCGGAAAGTCTACTTGTTAAATGGCGAAGTGGTATTACATAACCGAGTGGCACAAAATCGGCACAAGGGTATTTCTCTCCAGCATTAACCCGCCTGCCGGAATAACTCTGACGCTCTGAAAATCGACCACACAGGAAAACTACTGCACCAATTAATCTCATTGGGTAATTGCACGAGGAGGGCGCGAGCACGTCCGACAATCCACCGCCCAGTTATTGAGTTGCAATTTCTCTGGAACGATTTCAGGTGGGCTTTGCTGGTGGCTGTTTTCTGATCAAGATGTGAAAGGGCTTGGCGCCCAACCAAGCCCGCTTGCTCATGGGAGTCCTGGCCTACAACCTGCTCCAGCTCATGCGTGAATTCTGCATGGAAGGTGAAGAGGTCAAAAGTCCGTGGAGTGGCTGATTCGCCGAGTGGTCAAGGTTGCATCCCGTGTCTCCTACCACGGTCGATACTGGTGGGTGCCTGTGGCCTCCGCTTTTCCGCTTCGACATCACTACCAAGCGGTGCTGTGCCATGCGTGACGTGACGATTTCGGCTTGACGGTGTGAGTCACGATGGATTACTATGCCCGTAAATTGGAAAACGTAACATTTTCAGAGTAACTGGCGGGAAATCGCCTTTTGTGGATGATGCACAAGCCCTTCGGACC
>JARRRG010000239.1:0-6533 GCA_037380965.1 Deltaproteobacteria bacterium | reverse complement strand
GGAATCTGGACCTCGAGATCGAGCTCGCGCTCGAATCGCTCCGGGTCAAGGCGGTCAAGGACGGTGTTGGTCCCATGCCCGCGCACAAGAAGATCGCGGAGAACATTGCCGGGGCTCACAACTCGTACGGCGCTCCCCATGAGAAAAGAACCGGCTGGATTCCCGAGGGGATCGTTCCGGTGGAAAAGGCTGATCTGCTCTACTTTGTCGGCTGTAACGCTTCCTATGTGAACACGGAAATCGCCCGGTCCACTGCAAGAATCCTCAAGGCTGCGGGAACGGAATTCTCACTCATGCCGGACGAATGGTGTTGCGGGAACATACTGTTTTCAGTCGGCCTGATCGACGAGGCAAAAGCTCTGGCAAAACGGAACGTCGAGGAGGTCCGGAAGTCAGGAGCCAAGACGCTCCTCACCAGTTGTGCCGAAGGGTACCGCATGTGGAAGGTTGACTATCCGAAACTCTTGAACATCGGGACCGACGATCTGGGGTTCAGGGTCGTTCATCTGGTGGAGTTCGTGGACGAGAAGCTCAAGAACGGCACCCTGAACATGAGCAGGCCTTTTGAAACGCGGCTGACCTATCATGATTCCTGCAGTCTCAGCCGCTTGTGCGACCCCTGGACTCCCTATGAAGGAAAACGAGGGTGGATGGGATGTGTGGAGCCACGGCTCAAGAGAAGGCGCGGCGAGCATGGGTTATACGCACAGCCCAGGGACATCCTCAAGGCGATCCCGGGCGTGAGCCTCGTGGAAATGCCGAGAACGAGAGAAAACTCCTTCTGTTGCGGCGCGGGTCGAGGAACGCAGGAGGCCTTCCCGGATTTTGCAGAGTGGGCTGTGGCGCATCGGCTCGAAGAGGTCAGGGAAATCGGCGCGGAAACGCTTGTCTGCGCGTGTCCCTGGTGCAAGAACAATTTCGCCCGGGCAGTGAAAGCCGGTGGTTGGGACGTGCAGGTTCTCGATATTTCCGAAGCGATCTGCGCATCCATTGACCGCGACGCATGAGGAGATGAATCATGGCGATATCCAAAGAAATCTATAAAGCGTTGGACGCGGTAGTCGGCCCTGAACATATCTCTGACGACCCGGTGATCTGCGAGGGATATAGAAGCGGTCCCGGAGGATACGAGGCGGGCCTCGGATATGAGCGGGTCATGACGAGGGTCCCGGGATGCGTTGTCATGCCCGGGACGACCAAGGAGGTTCAAAGGATCGTTAGAATCTGTTATCGTAACGATATCCCCTATGTGCCGTACAGTACGGGTTTTTATGGGGCGAGATCCCATCCCCACGTGGAAGACGCGCTGCTGATCGATCTCAAACGCATGAACGACCTCGTGATCGATGAGAAGCACTTTTACGTGGAAGTAGGCCCCGGCACCATCTACTCGCCGATTCAAGAGGAGTGTATGAAGCGAGGGGCCTATGTGGTGATCGGGGGTGGCGGCGCGCAAGCGTCGGCCATAGCCAATCTGATCGGTGACGGCTGGTCGCCGCTGAGCCATCGGATCGGGCTCCCTCACCGACGCATCCTCGGGACCGAGGTGGTGATGCCCGATGGAGAGATCCTCAGGCTGGGGTCTCTCGCCCAGGGTGACGACCCGTTCTGGGGTGAAAGTCCCGGACCGGACCTCAGGGGTCTGTTGAGGGGATACACCGGCCTGCGCGGCTGTCTCGGGATTGTGACGAGGATGGCCATCAAGACCCTTCCGTTCCAACCCGAACGCCTCGAGCCCACCGGTATTTCCCCGAATACCGCGCTTGCTCTCCCGGAAAAACGGGTCAAGTGGATCAACTTCAGTGTTCCGTCCAAAGAAGCTCAGGTGAAGGCTATGAGGGAAATCGGCCATGCCGAGATCGCGGGGGCTGTGACCAAAGTGCCCCTCTTCTGGCGCGCCATCGCCAAGGCGGAGTGCAAAGAGGAGTTGTGGGACATCTGGAGCAAGGAGAGCGAGGAGAGCATCGCGAATTTTTTTATCGTGAGGGTCCTCCTCATCGGGTACACGTCGGAAGAGCAGATGGCGTACGATGAGCGTGTCCTCATGGACATCATGAGCGAAGTTGGCGGCGTGGCACGCAGGACCAAGCCCTCCGATGAGTCCTGGATAAAGAATGCCGATTCAGCCGGCATGTGGCTCATGTGCGGCGGATACGTCTCACTGGACTATGTCATTGAGACACTCTCCCAGTCGACGGAACACGGCGAGGCGTATGCGCAACTTAAGAAAAAATACACCCCTCCCCTGATGCCCGATAACGGGGATCCCGGGTGGTTCCAGAGCTTCGAATTGGGACACCAGGGTTATTCTGAATTCTTGATTTACTGGGATCCCGACGATGACACCGACCCCGTTGATCACTTCTACCTCGACACTTCCAAGATGAACATCAAGAATCGTTTTTATACCTCCCTGCTGGGTCCGCATCAGCCGCTCTATCTGACCGGACCCAATTACGGGCCCAATTACCATGAGTTTCTGCTCAAGGTGAAGAATGAGTTCGACCCCAAGTGGCGGTCACATCCTCCGGTCCCGCTGGCACACGATGTATTCGTGGAACGCGCGCCGTGGATGCACCACATGAAGGACTGGGAATCCCCGGACGATTTCATGGAATAGCCTGAGGAGAGAACGTCGGGCCTGCCGTGGCGTGATCGACACAGGCTGAGGTTTTTCACCCGCTTCTTTCACCAAAAAGGAGGAACCACATGAAAACGGCTTGTGTCATGGCGGCGGTGATCTGTCTCTTCTCGGTAATCTTCGGCTTGGGATCGGCCATCGCGGAGGAACCGATCATTGTCGGGTTACCTTCATCCTTGACAGCAATCGAGGGACGAGAATCGATGAAAGCGGCCCAGATGGCCATCGACGAGATCAACGCCAAGGGTGGGGTCAAACTGGGGAACGTGAAGCGGCCCTTCAAGCTGGTGACCCTCGATCTGAGGGATTCTTCCCCCGGCGTTCCGGTGGCTGAGGCCCTGCTCGGCCTTGAGAAAATCATCACGGAAAATAAGCCCGCTGCCCTGGTTGTGGGGCCGTTCCGCTCTGAGGCGCTGCTTGCGGGCATGGACATCATCGCCAAGTACAAGGTCCCTCTGCTGGGAACCATCGCCATGTCTCCCAAGTCGGAGGCCAAGGTCAAGAAGAATCCGGAAAAGTACAAGTATGTCTTCCGAGTTTGCCTCAATGCCAAGTACCTTGTTGGGTATCTGGCGCAGTCGCTCGGATTCCTGAAAGGCCAGTTCGGCTTCTCCAAGCTCTTCCTCATGCATCAGGACGTGCTGTGGGCTCGTGCCACCGCCCTGGGGACTGCTAAAGTAGCCGGGGCAAAATTCGGTTGGAAGACGGTGGGGACCGAAGCGTATCCCACCGGAGCCTCAGATTTTGCCGCGGGGCTGAGCAAAGCGAGGGCCAAAGGGGCCCACGTAATACTCACCATTTTTGACATGCCCCAGGGGGGGATTCTCCTCAAGCAAGCGCTCGCCATGAAAATACCTGCCCTGCTGGCTGGATACATCGGCCCGATGTGCGGCTCCCAGGCATGGAAAACCTTTGATGGGAAAATTGCGGGCCTATTGAATTCCGACTACGAGATCGGCAGCGGAATAGCGACCGAGAAGTACCCGCCGTCCGAAAAGTTTTATAACGACTACAAAAAGAAGTATGGCGTTGCCATTCAATCAGGTCACGGTCCTGCGCCGTCCTATGATGCAGTGTACATACTGGCCGAAGCTATCGAACGCGCGGGATCGCTGGATCCTGACAAGATCGTGGCCGAACTCAAGAAGACCGACCGACGGGGAGTTATTGGCAGAACCAGATTCGATGAGGGCAACCAGGTCATTTATGGGAGCGATCCCCAGAAGACGGCAGTTGGCTGCGTATTCCAGTGGAGCAAAGACGGCAGGCAGGTGATCGTGCTCCCTCAACCGATCGCCGAGGGCAAGATCGAACTGCCGCCGTGGCTTAAGCCGGTCAAATAGTGGCGGGAGGCCCCGTGATGAGCCGGAGCGGGGAGGTACCGTTGTGCCTCCTCGCTTCCCGCGCTGTGAAGAAGCAGGGGAGACCGGCACGCGGGTTGAGCCTGACCTCCGAGATCCCCGGTCTTGGCTTTGCTTGCCGTAGGCCGATGTATTCTCTTGCATCCGGGGGAACGATATCCCGTGGCCGGCTCTCTTTTTTTGGGCATTGACGCCTACTGATCAGGCTTGCTCGATCACGAGCCGGGTTTTCCCGTCTGGCTGACCATGCTAGATTACCGGTACGCGGTTGAGACCGGTGTGCTTACTCTGGCCGGTCGCGACGCGTGGGGCTTCGCGATGATTCGGGGCTACGGGCAACGTGCTGCGACACGTGCTATACATGATTTCACGAAAGGAGTCTGGAGAGACCGTTCCTGAAAATGAATGCCCACTTCGTTTCGTCCACTCGCACCAACGAAGGATCGCTTTCATCATGCAGATGACCAACCAGACGAATCTTTTCAAGAAGTTTGCCGCGATGGCCGCCGCGTATCCTGATAAGACCGCGGTGGAGTTCCTGGGAACCCATTTCTCGTATGGCCGCGTCAAGGATCTGGCGGAACGATTCGCCGCTTCTTCGGCTGCATGGGGGTTGAAGCAGGGCCACCATGTGGTGATGTACATGCCCAATTCCATTCAGTTTGTGGTTACGTGGTTGGGCCTTCAACGACTCGGCGCGGTTCCGGTTCCCATCACCCCGATCTACACCACACGTGACCTGGCGTACATCGCCAATGACACCAATGCGAAAGCGGTGGTCTGCTCGGATAGGAATTACGGGTACGTCAAGCAGATCCTACCTGACACATCCGTCGAGCGGGTAGTGGTGATGACTCTTGCCGATCTGCTGCCGATTTGGAAGCGAGCATTTGGATTCCTCGCGGACAAAGTCCCGGCCGGCATCGTGGAACACGCACCGAACGTGAGCTTCTTGAGATCGATGGTCTCGTCGTCTGCTCCGTCCGCGCCCGAGCCGAATGTGTCTGAGGACGACATCGCTGAGATCATGTACACCGGCGGTACCACGAAACATCCCAAAGGAGTGCCCATCAGCCACAGGTTCTTCCTGGTATCCTCTGAAGAACAGCTCTCCGTCAGAGACCCGCTTTTCCCGAAGCACGAGGACGTTATCCTTGCCGGCGCGCCGCTCTTCCACATTCTCGGGCAGACGTGCTCTCTGGCGACTCTCTTGGTGGGTGGCGGGACCATGATCCTTCTGCCCCGGGTAAATCTCGATGCAATGTTCGATTCCATCCAAAGGTTACGGGCCAGGAGCCTCATTGGAGTGCCCGCGCTCTACCGGATGATCCTCGAACATGACCGCGTGGATCAGTACGATCTTTCCTCGCTGACATATTGTTTCTGCGCAGGGGATGTGCTCCCCGTGGAAGTGGCGAATCGGTGGAAGACGCGGTTCGGCCTCGATATCTATCAGGGATACGGCGCCACGGAAACGTGTGGGGGAATAGCCATGAGCCCCACGGATCGTGAGAATCCACCCCTGAGCATGGGCCTCAAGGTGCCAAACAAGCAGATCATGATCGTCGATTCCGAATCTCTAACGCCCGTGCAGCCCGGTGAGCCCGGTGAGTTGCTCGTGTCCTCGGAGGACATGACCCGGGAGTATTGGAACAAGCCCGAAGAAACCGCGGCCGCGTTCGTGAAAATCAACGGCAGTCTCTGGTACCGCACCGCGGACATCGTACGGCAAGACGAGAACGGATTCCTCTATTTCGTGGATCGAACGGTGGATACCATCAAACACAAGGGGTACCGCATTTCCGCGTCCGAAATAGAAGCAGTGCTCCAGGAGCATCCGGCAGTGATCGAATCCTGCATCGTCGGCATTCCCGACCCCAAGGAGGGCGAGCGCATCAAGGCCTTTGTCGTGCTGAAAAAGGACGTAAAAGGCATCACGGGCTACGACCTCATAAAGTGGTGTCGCGGGAAGCTCGTCGAGTACAAAATCCCCCGGTACATCGAGTTCCGTGACATGCTCCCCAAATCCAAGGTTGGAAAGCTCCTCAGAAGGGAGATTCGGAGCGAAGAGAAGCAGAGGCTCGATACCTAGGTCCGCGCATATCCCGTCGGGACTCCACACAGTGCAGCGCCCGTGAGTGGGAGATCGGAGCGTGCCGTGACCTTGTCCTGCATGGGCGCGGACGAATAAGGGATCAACAGTGGAGCGAAGTGGAAGCGAAGAGGCATGGTGAATGGGCGACGGCATATACGATAGTGAGGAGCACCGCATCTTCCGGGACTCATTCAGGAAGTTCGTGGCGAGAGAGATTACGCCCCACGTTCCCGAATGGGAGGATCAGCGTGCCGTGCCGCGCAGTATATGGCTGAAGATGGGTCAAGAAGGGTATCTCTGTCCCTGGCTCCCTGAGGAATATGGGGGGCTGGACCTGGGCTTCGAGTATTCAGTCATCATCAACGATGAGTTGTTACGGGGGAATGCGTTCGGCGTGGAAGTTGCCCTGCTCAGTGATGTGGCAAGTCCCTACATC
>JARRRG010000238.1:0-8091 GCA_037380965.1 Deltaproteobacteria bacterium | reverse complement strand
TGCCGCTTGATCAATGTCCATGATTGCCCGCTCCTCTTCGTTCAGCTCCATAAAGAGTTTGGCTCGCCGTAATCGCGCGCCAAAATGATATTGATAGATGTTCAGAGCGCGTGAATAGGCTTCCACCGCCCTCTCTATATGGGAATCAGCCAGGTGGATATCCCCCATGGTGACATAAGCCGGTGCAAAGGTGGATTCCTTCTTGAGTGCCAGAGCCACCTGCTTCATTGCTTCGGCTGTGGCGCCTTTCTTGAGGAGGGCCTCAGCGAGAAGCTGATAACCGAGCGGATCCTCGGGATTGAGACTGATGCCCCGGTGGAGGTCCGATATGGCCCGCTCCAATTGCTTTGCATTGTAGAAGAGGCTTCCGCGAAGGAGCCAGGCCTCAGGATTATCCGGAGCGAGCTTCACGGCCTTGTCTAGATCCTTCAGCGCCCGGTCCCCGCGCCCCATCATCTTGAAAATGTATGCACGTTTCACGAGCAACCAGGGATGATCCTGACTGATTTCGAGGGCCTTGTTCAGATCGTGGAGTGAAGCCAGGTAGTTTCCGGTCCTCAGATGTAACCGCGCCCGATTGGTGTAGGGCAGCGGATTCTGGGGGTCCAGAACGATTGAGCGACTCAGCATCTCCAGCGCTTCCGCATATTTGCCCATCATCATGAAGATTACGCCCTGATTCAGGTAGAGGATCGAGTCAGTCGGGCGAGCGAGCGCGGCACGCTGGTAATCTTTCAAGGCTTTTTCCAGGGCGTTGAGCTTTCGGTACGCGACCGCCCGGTACCAGTAAACGGACTTCATGCTCGGAGCGAGCTCGAGCGCTTTGTTGAAATCTTCGATCGCCTTGCGAGGTTGCGCGTCGGCGAGGTAGGCAAATCCTCTTCTCAGAAAAGCATCTGCGTTCTCGGGTTGCATCGTGAGGAGCTTGTTCATTTCCTCAATCGCGGCCCCGTACTCCTTTCGCTCGATATGGACCGCGGCCCGTCCGAAATAGCCGCTCTCCTCTTTGGCATCGTACTCATTGACCTTCTCGAAGGAGGAGTACGCCTCGGCAAGCTTGCCCTCGTGAAAATAGATCAGACCCATGATCCCCATGATAGACGCGGGATGCGGTTGCAGTTGCGCAGCACGCTCGAGGTCTTTCAGCGCAGCCTCGGGCTTCTGCAGGCACCCGAGCAGACGCCCTCGCGCCTCCCAGGCCTCGCCGTACTGTGGATCCTGTTCAAGTGCGCGGGAATAGGCTGCGCGAGCCTCATCAAAATTGCCCATATACTCCCGCGCGTGTCCCAGCAAGATCATGGCCTGAACATCATCGGGCTTCGCTTCGAGCCACTTGGAAAGAATCTTGACCGCCTGTGCAGGCTTTCCCTGGCCGATGAGCTCCTTTGCCCGCGCGGGCCCGGAGGATGACGATCTGCTGCAACCGGACAGGGCCGCATACAAAGCGAGGAGCAAGATCACCACCATGAGGTGGCGGATTGCCGCGGACGCGGGGACATGCCACGACTTTGGCCCGGCAGTGGTTGCGGTGAGAGACGGCATCGTCACATTCAGCTCCCTCCAGGCAAATCTAAATCCAGACCAGAGTTTTGTCAATGGAGGCGTTCATCGTGGAGCAACGTGGTAGCTCGTTCCGGCGGTCCGGTCAATGGTCGGGTTTTTTCCTTGATCATTTACGACTGATGTGTCTAAATAATGAAGCGATGCCGGTATGCTGACTTGGTTTATTCAACCGTCATCTTATCTTTTCAAACTCAGCGGTCACTTCGCGTGCCGGAGGGCTCCGATGAACTTACCCTGGGACGGTCTGGCCCATATTCAGAATTTCTTCCAGCTCGACTTCCTCTTCAGCGGGCTGGAAGTGTCTTCAACCGCGGTTTTTGTTGCCCGAATCCTCGTCCTCCTCCTGTTCGGCTTCGGCCTCGTCTGGGCAGTCGCAAAAATCATCCTCAAATTGTTGGACTGCCTTCAAACCTTTCTCGGAAACCTCGGTCAGCTCCCGCGGTCTTTTTTCCTGCTCTTGCTCCTGGTCGTGCCGTTGTCCTCAGAGAGCCTGGGGGCCCAGTGGATCGGCTACATCCTGCTTGTCTTCTGTCTCCTGGCCCTGGCTGCCACAGGCGCGTTGATCGTGGTCTTATGGAAGTACGGTGTGGATCATGCTCTCCGATTGATCGACAACCTGAGATCTCGTCCCCGGGAGCATGCTCAGGGTTTCAGGGAATCGTCGTTGCCGCCCGATAATATCGTTGCTTCGGTTTCCGATCCGGTTGAAATGCCGAGCGAGGGGAGTGCCCGGTCCTGGCCCCGCCCCGGCTAGGAAAGCAGAACATTTCCCCTTCGAGCCGCAGCCTCCCGGAATCGTTGCGCTAACCAATGCCATTCCCAAAAAGCCAGGCCGGGGAGCCATCGTCCCGCCGGCCTGGGCCACGTATGAAACCCCGGGCGCGCGCCGATCGTCTTCACTTCGTCCGCAAGAGAACGAGACGGCACCGGTAAAGATGTTTCCGCGCGTCACGTTGCAGCCGCCGCGCCCGGTAGCATCACTTATTTCCGATTGCCCACCTGCACAAAATAATTAATGGAGATCTCTTTCTCTCGCTCGTGGTTCGCATGGACGAGCAATCGGCCGGTATAGAGATAGCGACCGGGTTCCTTGTCCAGCGTGAGCAGGATATGGAACGGGACCTTACCACCGGGCTCAACGACGACTTTCTTGGGTTTCAAGGCTGCTGTTACGCCGGAGCCCTTCGATTCGATGCCTTCAATCTTGACGGGTTTGTCGGATGAGTTTGCGATCTTCAGCGGGAACGATAAGGTCCTGGTATAGGTGGGCAGTTTCTTGGCCAGGACGGCAGGGGTGACGATCACGTCCCCACAATACTGCTTTTCCCGCCTGGAGGCACCTCGCTGCTGCCTTTAATCGCCTTTGTGCAGCCACACGTGGCGCGGAGCTTGTCGATGACGAGGGTCTTATCGCCGGTGTTCGTGAAATCAAATTCCTCCGTGACCGTATCCCCGTACTGTACATCCCCGTAATCGTGGGTTTCTTTGTCGAAACTGATCCTCGGTCCTGTGGCTGCGTACACCATCAGAGGGAGTATGAGGAGGACCACGAGGAGTCCTGCTTTTGTGGGACGCATAACTCTTCTTCTCCTTTTCAAGCGCTAGAGCGAATGCTATGATACCAATTTGAGCGATGGAAGACTGATCGTTGAACCGGGCTTGCCTCGATTCCGATCTCGGTAAAGGGCCGAGCAAGGGGAGGGGGGAAGCCGACGGATTTCACGTATCAAGAGTACGCCCGTGATTATAGTTGCGTTGCATCATGATGCAAGTCCTTTTCAGGATGAGCGATCTATCGGGTGACTCCTTATAGTGGAGCAGGGTCTGATCGGCAGCGCCGCAAGGCACCGATCAACCTCCGGCCGGAGGAACACGATGTCACCTTCAAATTCATCGCGGAAAAATCCGAGGCGCTGTTCGACAGTGAAATGAGCCGAATTGAACTGATTCGAACCGTGCGAGGCGTCGATGTGGAGCTCTACGACATAAAGCATCCCGACTCCGTGGTAGAGAAAGGGCATTGCGGTCAGGTGATCCTGATAAAGGCAGGCGAGGGGTTTGAGGTCAAGATATGTCTTCGTTCCGATGCGCTGGATTGGATGGCCCCCTTGAGCGATGATGACACCGGGTTTGCTTCGAGAGACAAGCGTCTGGACGCGCTCATCGGAAACGTATCTCTATTAACAGAGTCGTGGGGCGGCGGTCCCTTTTACATGGACATCTTCAACGTGGAGAGTGTTGTATCCACCGAAGGGGAGATCTGAAAGAGATCTGGTTGTCCTGCCCGTCGATTGCGACCCGGCACCCCGAATGCGACCAGTCAGGAGAAGCATACTTGTTCGGAATATCGATGTGGGAAGTCATCATCATTCTGGTGGTGGCCCTGATCATCCTGGGTCCTCGGCAACTCGCGGAGGCGGCCCGCGTTTTGGGCAAGCTGTATCGGGAAATTCAGAAGCTGACATGGGAAGTGCGGGACAGCATAGACCTGGACTCGATTACATCACCCCCGGACAACGAGAAAATGTCGACCCGTGAAGAGCACGAAGCAGAGGAAGATGTCGACACGGATCATGACCTGGTGATGCCGGCGGAGGAGAAATCCGGGCCTGATTTCTACGCTGACCTCCTCGAGGCCTCCGACGAGAAAGATGACAAAGAGGCTGATGCACCGTCCGAATCTCCGCAGCAAGAACCGAAAGGCTCGGGAAAAGAACATGAACCCGCGGAAGGAAACAGATCTTGACCCGACCGGAATCCCGAATGTCGTTCCTGGAGCATCTCCAAGAGTTGCGGTATCGGCTCCTCCATGCCGCTGTGGCGATTATCCTCGGCTTTGTCATTTGTATTTCATTCTCAAAGAGGCTTTTTGATTTTCTCTCGGCTCCCCTCATTGAGCTCTTACCCAAGAATTCGTCCCTCGTTTTTACCGCGTTGCCCGACCCCTTCTTCATGTACCTCAAAATCTCCTTTATTGCCGGCGTGTTCATCGCGATCCCTTACGTGCTCTACCAGGTATGGAAATTCATCGCACCGGGCTTATACCTCAGGGAACGGAAACTGGCCCTTCCCTTCGTGCTAGCGGCAACGGGACTCTTCTATGTGGGGGCCGTTTTCGCGTATTTCGTGGTGTTCCCTGTCGTGTTCAAGTTCTTCCTCGGCTTCCAGTCCGCGGACCTCAAGCCCATGATCTCGATCAAGGAATACGTGTCGCTCATAATGAAACTGATGCTCGCCTTCGGGGTTATCTTCGAAACGCCGATCATCATCGTTTTCCTTGGCCTGCTCGGCATTGTGGACACCGCGCTCCTCAAGAAAGGAAGACGGTACTTCGTCGTTCTTGCCTTTGTTATCGGCGCGGTCCTCTCTCCCCCGGACGTGCTCTCCCAGATTCTCATGGGTTTCCCGCTCCTGGCCCTGTATGAGGTCAGTATTCATGTTCTGGCCATGATCGAGAAGAAAAGAAAACTGAGAGAGGAAGAAGAGGCTGAGATGGAGTCTTCAGAGGAAGCGTCATGAGAGAAGTCCTTCTTCTGCTCAGTCCCCACTGGAAGAAGCTCCGCAACAACCTCAGACAACCGGGACAGGGGAAACTGCGCATCCCTCTCATAATCGCGTTGATCGTTGGCCTGTGGGTGGTGATCTATCTGGTCTTCTTCAAGGCCCTGGCCTATTTCACCGCGGAGGAGATGTTCGGCTCGATTGCGGCTGTCAAGCTCCTCTCCATGATCCTGATGACGTTTGCCTTTGTGGTAATCATCAGCAACATCATCACCACCTTTTCCACCTTTTTTCTTTCCGAAGACCTCGAGCTTCTTATGACCGGGCCTGCGCCCGCGGTTTCCCTGTACGGCGCGCGCTTGGTTGAGACCCTGTTCGATTCATCATGGATGGTGCTGGTATTCGGTCTGCCGGTATTTGTTGCCTACGGTAGTGTTTTTTCCGCGGGGTGGAGCTTCTACGCGCTCAGCATCGTATGATTTTCCTGCCTGCTCGTTATCACCCCGGCTCTCGGGATCTTCCTCGTGGAAAGCCTCGTCAGGATCTGTCCTGTTCGGCGATTGCGAAACCTCTTTATCTTGTTCGGTCTGCTCATTTTCGTAGCAGTGTATCTCCTTTTCCGAATGATTCGGCCGGAAGAGTTCCTGAATCCGGAAGGATTTGCGTCTGTGGTGGATTACCTCTCCATCATGTCCGAGCCCTCATCTCCCTTGTTGCCCACCTCCTGGATCGTGGAGATGATCCGGCCGTACATCACCGGTCACGGCATTGAGGTCAGGCTATTCTATCTTGCACTGCTGGTCTCGAGCGCGGTTGTGGCATACCGTGTCGCAGGCCACTACCACATAGCCGTCCATTTCGCCGGTTATTCAAATGCCCTCGAGTCACGAGGGGCTCGGCTGACCCGCAGCCGAGTCTTCACTCTTTTCGAGAGGATACTCCTCCGCTTTCTCGATCGTCCTGCCGCCCATCTCGTGCTCAAGGAAGCGCTGCTCATGGCCAGGGATTCCGGCAGGATCGGCCAGTTGCTCCTGTTGACCGCGCTGATAATAGTTTACCTTTATAATTTCAGCGTGTTGCCGTCTCTGGATTCACCCGCGGCCGCGTTTTTCTTGAAGAATGGCGTGGCCTTCTTGAACATCGGCCTCGCTGGTTTTGTTCTCTCTTCCCTGGGGGTGCGGTTTCTCTTCCCCGCGGTTTCGTCGGAAGGGCGAGCTTTTTGGATTCTCAAAGGTTCGCCGATCGGACTACGGAAGGTCTTCTGGGTGAAGTTCCTCTTCTATCTGGTTCCCATGCTCTTTCTCGGGCTGTTCCTGGTGGTGACGACCAATCGATTGCTCGGACTGGAAGCGTTTATGTCCGTCATTTCCACCCTGACGGTGGGATTGCTTACCTTCGGCATAACCGCGCTCGCGATCGGCATGGGGGTGATTCATGCGGATTTCAAGGATACCAATCCCAACCTCGCGTTCAGAGGTTTCGGCGCGTTATTGACGATGATCTATGCAGGACTCGCTGTCGCGGCCGTGATCCTCCTCGAGGCGTTCCCGGTCTACAGGGTAGTGACCGCGGAGTACTTCGGCCGCGCTATCGGACCGATCGATTACCTGGTGATGGCTCTCTGTTTTGCCGGTGCGCTCGCGGTCGCCCTGTTCGTTGTCATAAAACCGCTGCGGATAGGACTGCAGCGGATCACCGACCTCGAAGTGTGAGGTACCGGAAGACCGAACCGGGCCGGCAATGACTCACCGCCATCACCTGATCCGACACAGAGAATGAACGCTCAAACAGTGAGACTCTTATGACCAGACGTACCGTGTCAATTCCCTGCGCAACCATCGTGCTCGAAGGCATCCTGGACATCCCGGAGGTTTCGGACAGCCATGTACCTGGCGCGGTTATCTGCCATCCTCATCCCCTCTTCGGTGGCACAATGAGCAACAACGTCACCAAGGCGATCTCCACCGGACTCCTCGAGCGCGGAACTGTCTCTCTACGGTTCAATTTTCGCGGGACCGGACGGAGTCAGGGAAGCTACGGCGAGGGCGTAGCCGAGATCGACGATGTGAAGGCCGCGCTCGATTTTCTCCAGCGAATAGACGAAGTGGATCCACACAAGATTATTCTCGGCGGTTACTCCTTCGGATGCTGGGTGGCGCTCAAAGCAGCCTCGGAGGACCGGCGGCCTCAGCGCCTGATCGGCGTTTCTCCGCCTGTAGACGAGTATGATTTCAGCTTCCTGGAAAATGAGCGGCGACCGATTCTGCTCATGGCGGGTGATCGGGATTTTGTCTGTTCTCAGAATAAATTCAAAGCGCTGGTGGAATCGATTCCTGAGCCGAAGGTCGGCGTCACCTTATCCGGCGCGGATCATTTTCACTTCGGAGGGGAAAATAATCTGATCCGCGAGACCAAAGCCTTTCTGGATCGCTATCCCTGGGAAGACTCCCCGTGATTTCAGGGACGCCCCGGCTGTTGTCCCACCTCAATCCGACAATCACGACGCGGAGCTTATTCACCGGGTGAATGCGGGCCGCACCGGGTTCCGGGCCACTATCCACGCACCTTGCTTGGTCTTTTTGCCGAGGCCTCGAAGAAGGCACTACGGAAATTGGTTCTCAGTCAGACGATATTCTCGGGAACCGATAGAGAGAGAGACGCATGGTCGTCACCGGGATAGCCCGCCGGTTTCCTTGCACTAAGCGGTTCTCTCAACGCGGAATGAGACCCTTGCCCGGACGCGCCACACGTCGATCCGATCGTTTATCATGCGGACGTCCTGCTCGATCACGCCGATTCGGGTGATGCCGCGAAGGGTTTGCTGGGCTTCGTCAATTACCTGCTTCATGGCGTCTTCCCATCCCACAGGCGATTCTCCCACAAGCTCGATGAGCTTTACCACAGACATGCCATGCCTCCCCGTGAGTCCTTGAATCCTCGGAATTGCGATCACGCGCGTATTGGATCCGTTGAGATCCAACCCGGCACGTTGCCGCCGGACCGATTCAGTATTCTCTTCCAGTTTTT
>JARRRG010000237.1:6475-8447 GCA_037380965.1 Deltaproteobacteria bacterium | reverse complement strand
GAGGCGCGATTCACCCCGAGACGTCGGGCGTCCCCATGCCCTGGACTGAGGTGAAGATTGCGGAGGACGGTGAAGTGCTTGTGAAAAGCGAATTCATGTTCGCCGGCTATTACAGGGATCCTGAGTCTACCGAGGCCAAATTCAAGGACGGGTTCTATCACAGCGGTGATTTTGGGTACATCAATGAAGAAGGCCACTTGATAGTCATCGACCGGATGGAAGACCTCAAAATGCTCTCCACCGGGGAAAAGTTTTCGCCCCAGTACACCGAGGTTCGGCTGCGCTTCAGTCCCTACATCAAGGATGCAATCGTTGTGGGCGGTGAAACGCGGCATTATGTAACCTCATTGATCAACATCGACCTGGAAAATGTGGGCAGGTTTGCAGAAGCCAACCATCTTTCATACACCACCTTTACGGATCTGTCGCAGAAACCGCAGGTCATCGAGCTGATCGACGAGGAGATCCGCAAGGTGAATCGCACGCTGCCCGAACACGCTCGGATCAAATATTTCGTGAATCTCCACAAGGAATTCGACGCGGACGAAGCGGAGCTCACACGGACCCGCAAACTGAGAAGAACCTTTGTGGAAGACCGTTACCGGGATCTGATCGAAGCACTCTACGGGGATCGGGACGAGATTGCGGTGGAGGCGGCCGTTACGTACAGGGACGGTCGAACCGGGGTCATCCGGACATCAATCCGGGTCAACAAGGTCGAGTGAAAGGTGGGTTGACCCATGGCCGAGTTGTCACAGTTATTTTTTCTCGGGCTGCTGGAAGGCGGACTCTACGCGATGGTCGCGGTCGCTATCGTGCTGGTGTACAAGTCGACGCGTGTGGTGAGCCTTGCTCACGGCCAGCTCATGGCCTTTGGAGCGCTCGCGTTCTGGTTTGCACTCGTGAAATTGCACGTGCCGCTCGCGGTGGGGTTGGTGCTTGCACTGGGTTTCTCCGCGGCCGTGGGATGGGCGGTTGAACGGTTTGCCATGCGGCCTCTGATCGGGCAACCTCTCTTTGCTGCATTTCTGGTCACGTTCGCGATCTTCCTCATGATGGACGGCATGTTTCAGTTGATTCTCAAGGGAGAATCGATGAGCTTCTCTGCTCTTCTGCCCGGAGGATCGGTACCCCTGGCTGCGCGCGACCGCGGAAGATCATCAATTGGCTCAGAGCACCGGCGTGACGGTACGGTCCATTTTCTCGTACATCTGGATGTTGTCTGCCGGTGTGGCAACGATCGCGGGAATAGCCCTCGCCAACGTGATGGACATCTACTATCCGCTCCCGTATCTCGGAATCAAGGGGCTCATCGTCGCGCTGGTGGGCGGCCTCGAATCTCTGCCGGGAGCGCTCCTGGCAGGACTCCTTCTCGGAGTCCTCGAAAACGTGAGCGCGGGTTACCTGGACCCGCTGGTCGGAGGCGGCGTGAAGGAGGTGGCGGCATACGTGTTGCTGCTCCTCGTGCTGCTGGTGAAACCCTACGGCCTCCTGGGCCTCGTCCGGATCGAGAGGATCTAGCATGTGGCGACCCTGTGGAACATTTGACGAGACGTACCGGCAGGACATGGCCATCGTGCGCACTCCTCTGCGCTGGGGCGTGCTGGCGGTTTCGCTGGTTGTCCTCTTCTTCGTGCCTTTTTTCGGATCGTATTACATGGTGAGCTTCCTCAATACGTTGGCGATCAGCATCATTGTGGTCCTGGGACTTCAAATCGTCACCGGTTACTGCGGGCTGGTCTCGTTCGGCCAGGCTGCTTTCATGGCGGTGGGAGCCTATGCTTCCGCGATTCTGACCCTGAGGGCGGGGCTCTCGTTCTGGGTCGCCATGCCGCTCGCGGGTATCTTCACCGGAATCTACGGTCTGCTGGGTGGCGCCCCCTCCATGCGAATAAAAGGTTTCGATCTGGCAATTGCCACTAGTGCCATACACTTCGTGACCATGTGGCTCGTGCTTCATCTCGCGATCACC
>JARRRG010000237.1:0-6419 GCA_037380965.1 Deltaproteobacteria bacterium | reverse complement strand
TGTTCTACATTATTATGCCCGTTATGCTTGTCATGACCTATGCCGCGCGAAACATCGTACGCACGCGGGTGGGACGTGCATTCGTGGCTGTTCGTGACAATGACCTGGCCGCGCAGGTCATGGGGATCAACCTCTACTATTATAAGCTCCTGGCCTTTTTCATCTCGTGCTTCTACGCGGGCGTTGCGGGGTGTCTCTGGGCTCACTTGACCGGGGTGTGTCATCCCGAGCAGTTCACGCTGATCCACGGCTTGTGGTACATCGGGATGCTCATCGTGGGCGGAATGGGCAGTATCCCGGGGGTTTTTTTCGGAGTGACCCTGATACGGGTGCTCGACGAGCTGGTTCTGCTGGTGTCCCCCTATCTTTCAAACTGGCTTCCCTGGATGGGCATTGCGCCCGCGGCCGGCCTCGGCCTTTCAGCCTTTGGACTTGTCCTTGCGCTCTTTTTGATCATGGAGCCCAGAGGACTGGCCCATCGATGGGAAATCATGAAGGCCTCTGTGAGATTGTATCCCTTCGCTCATTAGGGCGAATGGCAAACGGAGAGGGAGTTCACATTTTCGGGACCGAGCCGGCGATCTTCCTTGGTTGATCGCACAGGTAATCACGAACGGATTCAAACCGGGAAAAGGAGGTAACGATGAAAAGTCAGTGGTTCCGATTCATGGTGATGGTCCTCGGCGTTGCAGTTTTCGCGTTGGCTTTTTCCGCAGGGGACGCCCGGGCCGCGGCCAAGGAAGTGGCTTTTCTGGACCTTTCGGATTTCACCGGTCCTGTGGCGGGGCTGGCTTTGCCGAACAGCCTCGGCATAGAGGACTACTTCAAGTACATCAATTCCAAGGGGGGCGTCGATGGCGTAAAGATCAAGTACATTGGGGTAGACACGCGCTACGATGTCGCGCGGGCTCTGTCCGCGTACAAACGCTATTCACGCGACCCCAAAGTCGTAGCGATCGAAATCGTCAGCACGCCTGTCGGCAAGATGCTCAAAGCTCTGACACGAAAGAAAAAGATGGTGATAACGGTCCCGGGGGATGGAGAATTCCAGGCCCACCCCGGGAACTTCTTTCCCTGGGGACCGACCTACCAGGACGCGTTTGCCGCAACCATCGATTGGATCCTCAAGGACTGGAAGAAAAAAGGCAAGAAAGGAAAGCCCTCGATAGCCGTTCTGAGCTGGGATAACGCGTATGGGAGAGAAATGCTGCGCGGCGGAAAGGAATACGCGGAGAAGAAGGGTGTCAAGGTCCTGCCGTCCGAGCTTTTCCCGCCGGGCACCCTGAAGACCGACGTGTACCTGACCCGGTTGGCCAAATCGGGCGCCAACTATGTGTACGTCGGCGGTGTCGACCCGACCCAGACCAACGTGATGAGAGACGCGACGCGACTGGGGCTTACCAAGGACATCCAGTTCATATCGGACTATTGGGGCCCCTCGTCCCTGGGAATCAGCGTCCATCCCAAGGCTCTCGAGGGTATGGTCATCGTATCGTTTTTCCTCAGAGGGCCGGAGTTCCAGAATCAGCCACTGGTGCAGCGCCTCTGGAAAACCTATCAAAAGAAGCCCATCAAGGACATGAATGAAGGGTACGGAATGGGAGTGTCGCAGGGCATAACCTTCGTGAACGCGCTCAAAGACGCCATAAAGAGAGTCGGTGTGGACAAGCTTAATCGAGAAGAGCTGTACAAGTCATTTCAAAACATGACCGGATTGAGCAGGGACGGAATCGTGGGACCTTGTGCGTACAGCCCGACCTCCAGACGCGGCAGCGAGGTCGTCAAATTCTACAAGGTCACCAATGGCAAAATCGTGCCCATCACCGGTTGGGTGAAGACCCCGGATGCGGTGGCTCTGCACAAGTGGTAATCCATTAACCGCCCTTTTTGCTTGCACATAAGGAGGAAAGGCAATGAAAGGCTATCGTTGGATGGCATGGGGCGTCGTCCTTGTCCTCGGCATGATGATCCTGGGACACGCAGCCCTGGCCGGGGATGCCAAGCTCGAAGTCACCCCTGCTAAAGCAGTCCTTTCTCCGGCGCTCATCGCGAAGCAGCCGTTCCAGTTCAAGGGCTCGGGATTTGCCCCCAAGGAGATGATTATCGTCGAGATGATCGTTCCCGAAGGCGTCACGGTAAAGACCGTTCCAAAGGGAGAGAAAGTGGGACTCGCGGTCGGCTCGACCGATGAGAAGGGCAACTTTGCAATAAAAATGCACCCGTTGAGCACATTGAACTGGATCTTTCAGGTTGCTTGGACGCCGAACATGAAACCGGACCTCAAAAAGATGAGCCCGCTGCCGCCCGGGAAATACCGGATCGAGGCCACCGGGATGCAATCGGGAAATGTGGCTAAAGCTGACTTTGAGCTGCTGAAACCGCACCCAAAAAGAAGAAATAGACCGAACGTGAAATGAGCGACCATGCTCGAGATCAAAAATGCCGAGGTCATCTATAGCGACGTGATCCTGGTCCTTAAAGGGGTCTCCATCGAAGTCCCGGAAGGGATGATCGTGACCATCCTGGGAGCCAACGGCGCTGGAAAGACCACCACGCTCAAGTCCATCTCAGGAGTCCTGCGTACGGAGCTCGGGGAGGTTACCGACGGGAGCATCGAATTCGACGGCAAGCGCATCGATCGCCTGGATCCCGAAGAAATCGTGAGATTGGGAATCGTACAGGTCATGGAGGGCAGGCGTCTGTTCGAGCACTTGACCGTCGAAGAAAACCTGCTTGTCGGAGCCTACCCGAGAACCGACCCCAGGGGCGTTCGGGAGGACCTGGCCAAGTCGTACAATTATTTTCCAAGGCTCCAGCAATTGCGTCGCCGCACGAGCGGGTACCTCTCCGGCGGCGAGCGCCAGATGCTCGTGATGGGCAGGGCCCTGATGGGACGGCCCAGGATCATGCTCCTTGACGAGCCCTCAATGGGCCTGAGCCCCCTTCTCGTCAAAGAGATATTCAAGATCATTCAGGCCATTAACGAGCTCGAAGGTGTCTCAATACTCCTCGTCGAGCAGAACGCCCGCATTGCGCTGGGCCTTTCAGAGCATGGATACGTCATGGAGAACGGGAGGATCGTCCTGGACGGACCTTCGGAAAGGCTCCGGGAAAACGAGGACATAAAAGAATTCTATCTGGGGCTGAGCGATAAGGGAAAACGGAAGAGCTACCGCGACGTGAAACATTATAAGCGGCGCAAACGCTGGCTGGCCTAAGCGATCCCACCATGGGCCGGCCGGGCCGGGGTACGCCGCGCGACACAGGTGATGGTGCGGCTGATGCTGAACAGAGAGCCGCGGTACGTTCCCGTCGGGGCTCTCGACTCTTTGATGTCCCGAATGGCGGGGAAGGGGACATACGCTTCCGGGGAATGCGTGAAATCAAATGAGTGAGGAGAGGCTCTTTTCGGAAGAGGAATTGAAAGCTCTGAGTGAGCGCACGATTGACCGCCTCTTGGCGGCCGTTGAGAGCGACGATCGGGAGAGCGCCAAAAAACTGGCCCGGCGAATGTATGCTGAATTCCTTGCGATGCACGACCTGTACCGCGATTGGGTCACCCATCTGCTCACGTTCGTCGGGGAGCGCTTCGGCGACGACTCACTGTACGACGCGCTTGAAGAGACCGTCCGCGGATACACGCAACGGTTGAGCGATCGATATGCCGGAAAATCAGATCGGCGGTCCATAGAGCTCCTGCTCGCGGGATTCCGGGGACACCTCCAACCTTTCGACATTGAAGAAGACGAGGAGAAATTCATTATCACGCCTCACCCATGCGGGAGCGGAGAACGTTTGATACGTGACGGGGGTTACGATCCTCCCTCCAATTTTCTCAGGATAAAAGAGCCGCAACCCATGACATTCAATCGGCCTGATTTCCCCGTGTACTGCGCTCATTGCGCCCTCCAAAACATCATACCCGCCGAACCGGGAGGCTCGCCTCTCTTCGTCACCGAACCATCCGATGATCCGGGTAAGGAACCATGCCGGATCTACGTGTACAAGAAAGAATGATTTGCGGGCCCGATCAGTGTGGAATAATGTCGGCCGCGGCCTCGGATACCAGCGCTTGAGAGCCTGCGATATTCACATTCGAGACGGTCTGACCGCGGTGCGTGACCGTTCAGGGATTCGGGCGCAGAAATCTACCAGGAGGTGTTTACGTGGAGTACTCGACCATACGGTACGAAAAAGAAGACCATGTGGTGACCATTACCCTCAATCGTCCTGAGGTGCACAATTGCATCAGCCAGGCGATGTCCGATGAGCTCCAGGTCGCGTGGAAGACCTTCCGCGATGACAATGACGCTCTCGTCGCGATTATTACCGGTGCGGGCGATGAAGCGTTCTCAGCCGGCGGTGAACGGCTACTGCTTCGCGGCGGGCCTGGAGACGGCTCTTCTGGCAGACATCAGGATTGCGGCTGAGAGAGCCGAATTTGGCTGTCTGGAACGAAGATGGAACATTGTCGCGGGTGACGGACTTACGGTGCGTCTGCCGCTTGTCGTCGGTTTTGCCAAGGCAATGGAGCTTCTCATTACGGGACGACGAATTGATGTCCACGAGGCGTACCGCATCGATCTCGTGAATGAGGTGGTGCCGAACGATCGAGTTCTGGACCGGGCAAAGGAGCTCGCGCTGGAAATCGCGGAGCTGCCGCAAGGTGCGCTTCGTTCCGACAAGGAGTCGGTGCTTCGCGGAGTCGGTCACACGATCGAAGAGAGGCTTCGTATTGAGCAGGAGATGCTTCTATCCATGTTCCTGCGCGCGGACAGGCATTCATTGGGGGCCGGCTCGTTCATCGGCAAGAAGAAGCCCGAGTGGAAGCATCACGGGCTCTAGGCGGAAGTGCGCTCCGGCGGTTGCGTGCGCACGGGTATGGGTACGGGTGTCATCCCGGCCCGGAGAGTAATCGCGTGATCGCTTTCCGCGCGTCCATCACGCTTTCGTATCAGCGATGAATCGTCTGATACCACTTCTCCGATGGGGGATGCTCGAAGGGGGAGAGGCGTCTCCCCCTTCGAATCATGGCGCAGCGTGGCGCTCTTACCCTGTATGTCCGAGGCGTAGCCATCCCGCGGGACGCGGGACTGGGACCGCCGACCTGGATTACAATCAAAATCGCGAAATGGTCTGAAGCTGTGTCAACGTAAGAGGAGCCAATGAGATGGTCGAGATGTCGAAAGTCGCGGTCATCGGCGCAGGCATTATGGGAAACGGAATAGCCCAGATCTGCGCGCAGAGCGGATTTGAGGTCAATCTCGCGGATCTGAGCGAGACCATCTTGCGCAGAGCTCTGAACCAGATAGAGGCCGGGCTCTCCGCACAGGTCAAGAAAAAGAAACTCTCTTCCGACCAGGCGGCCGAAGTTCTCGGGCGAATTGCCGTCACGACATCCATCGGTGACGCGGTCGGTCGCGTCGGCACCGTCATTGAGGCCGTGCCTGAGGATATCGAGCTGAAAAAGAGGATTTTTGCGGAACTGGATAAGCTCAGTCCTGCCGACGCGATGCTTGCAACCAACACCTCGTCGCTGAGCATCGGTCAAATCGCATCAAGCACGGGCAGGCCGCAGAACGTGATCGGGATGCATTTCTTTTATCCTGTTCCGATTTCGCCCGCGGTGGAGCTTGTTCCCTCTGTGCTCACATCCGTGGAAACGATGCGGCGGGCAAAAGACTTCGTACGAAGTATCGGCAAGGAAACCCTTGTGGCGAAAGACTTTCCGGGTTTTGTGACGAACCGATTGCTGCCCGTCTTCGTCAACGAGGCATTCGACCTTGTCTTTCAGGGGATTGCAGAGCCTGAAGAAGTGGACCGAGCGTGCACGCTCATTCTCGGACATCCTGTGGGACCGCTTCGAATGGCGGACATGGTCGGTCTCGATACCGTGCTCGCGGTCGTAACGCATCTGCATGAGGAGTTGGGCGAGCGGTACCTCCCCAGTCCTTTGCTGCGGCAGCTCGTCAACGCGGGACACTACGGCGGGAAGACCGGCAAAGGGGTTTATGACTACAACCCCGGAGAAGACCGACCGGCCAAGGATACGTAGTCTCGGTGCAAGGGATCAAAGGAGTCGCCGGCTCCCGGATCAGCAATGTGGGCGGGGACGTTCTTCATCTCTGGCGGCTCGAATGATCGGTGACACGTGTCCTGCGTTCACGATGCATGTCGGGCCATCTTTCCTTTGCAATGCCTCCTGAAAAGACTGGGAATGCCGGGCAGCCGCGAGCTTCATTGAGGTAATGGGAATGGCGGGAGCTCAATTGGCCCACACGTGGAAGACCCCATGCCTCATCGAATTACGGAAGTGAGGGCTCACCGTTCAACGCGTCCAATACTTTTCTCCCGGTTTCATTGTGAAGGGGGAAAAAGAGTCTTTCTTCAAGACTCTACCGGACCAGGTGCATGAATCC
>JARRRG010000236.1:0-4680 GCA_037380965.1 Deltaproteobacteria bacterium | reverse complement strand
CGCTTTTCCCCCGGTGCCCGTCCCTGATTTCTCCCCAGGCTCGGGAAGGCCGAGAATTGAGTTTGTGCCCACACCGTGCTAAGAGATCGGGAAACCACGAGGAATGCACGACCAGCACAGGAGCAGAAATTTGTCTCAGAATTCCCGAAAAGCGCTCATTCCTGACAGGGTTATGATCGTCGGGGAAGAAGGCATTCCCAGGGACATCCTGGAAGCGATCGAGGATCATCACCTGCAGATCTTCTTACGTGAGCCGGATCCGGCTCAGTGGCCCCCCGAAATCCGTCACCTCGTAGCATACCTGCCACAAGAGGAACGAATCAGGTGGCAGGTAGCCAATGTCATAGCCGGCCATGGCAATCTTATTGGAGACTCTCTTGAGCAATGGGCCCGCGCAGTATGGAGTGAGCTGATCGAAAAAGAAGAAGTCTCTTCAGTAGGATTAGACCTCATTCTCAGCGAAATGGGAAAGTACCTTGAAAGGCAGGTTGTGCAATATCTTGACCTCCCGCCGGAAACTCCTCCCCCGAAGCCGGATCCATGAATGCCGTGACAAAGCACGCTCGGAATCCTACGTCCGAATCCCGCTCGGTTCTGTTTCTCGGCTCACTCTGAGAGTATTTCACTACAACGACAGCCGGTCGATCCGTGTGCTCCGTGCCCACGTATTTCAGGATTCTGCGTGTGAATTGAAGTCCTGACCATCGTTGTTTATCGATGGGTCGCTCTCCAAGCTCCTCTCGCATTGAGTCGGTGCAAGAGCCATCGCCGTGGCAGAGAGTGGGAGGGGCTTTCGTGAAGGTCGCGCGTTCACGCGCTGGTTGCTATGAAATAGAGACCGTAGTGTCGTCGATGATGTCCTAGTTTTGAGGTCAAGTTTTGCCCAGGCGTGAGAGAGAAGCGATGGATATGAATTCTTTTTTTCAGGGCTTACGCGTCGCGTGAGAGATGATTTTTGCCTTGACAATGGCAAGCAGTTTCATTAGCATACATTCTTTCACGCATCTATTTACTGATTTCACACATTTTTCGGTGCGATTCACCCCTTGCGTCACAAAGTTACTTTATTCACAAGACGGCGTGCAGCAAACACTTCGGGCGATTGAAGTCAAAGGGACTTTACGTTCACGGGAAAGGAGAAAAGTTATGGCGGAACTAGGACACGGTGGAACGGAAATTGTCGAGAGGATTATGGAGCCATCCGAGGCTAAAGAGAAGATCAAAGGTCTACCCCAGATCCCGATTCGAAGTCAGATTGCGAATGAAGTCATTGGAATAGCCTATGGATTCTTCTCTCCTCTGCAAGGATTCATGGGGAAAGCGGACGTTGAGTCGGTATGCAAGAATATGAGGCTCGCCAATGGAGTTGTGTGGAGCATCCCGATCCTATTCGATCTTTCCGAAGAGGAAATCAACAAATATGGCGTCAAGGTAGGGGAATCGGTGGTGCTCACCTATGGTGGCAACCCTATGGCCATCCTCGAGGTGGAGGAGATCTTCGAGTACGATAAGAAATCCATGTGCCAGGACGTGTACGGCACAGACGAGGCAAAGCATCCCGGATGCGCTCGTACCTATGAGTACAAGGACAAGTTCGTCGGCGGAAAGATCACGCTCGTGCAGCGACCGAAAATCAATCCGCCCTATGAACCGTACTTCTTGCCTCCCCTTGAAATGCGCAAGAAATTCAAGGAAAAGGGCTGGCAGAGGATTGTGGCCCACCAGACGAGGAACGTGCCGCACACCGGCCATGAATGGCTGATGAAGGGGGCCTGGTTCCAGACCTACGCGGAGCTGCCCATAGAAAAACCCCTCGTGGGAGTCCTTGTCAACGCGATCATCGGCGCAAAACGCAAAGGGGACTATATCGACGAAGCGATCATCCTGACTCAGGACCAGTTGAGAAAATCCGGGTACTTCGGCGACCACAACCATCTGACCTCCCTCACATTCTGGGATATGCGGTACGCGGGGCCACGCGAGGCAGTGTTCCATGCCGCGTTAAGAACCAATCTCGGCTTGACCCATCATATGTACGGCCGGGACCACGCGGGAGTAGGAACGTACTACGGTGCGTACGATGCTCACCATCTCCTGGCAACCGTGCAAAAGGATCTGAATATTGTCCCCGTATACTCCATGAACTGGCTCTTCTGCCCTCATTGCGGAGAAATCACGTCCGAGGGACTGTGCAATCACCAGGATGAATGGCAAAAATTCAGTGGAACGGTCATCAGAAGTATCGTTCAGGACGGTGTGAAACCCCCTCGTCTCATCTTCAGACCGGAGGTTTTCGATCTGGTCATGGAATGCGCGGATAAGTACGGTTTCGGTTCGCCCTTTGTGACCGACGAATATCTCGAAAAGAGAACCCCCGTCTTCGAAATTCCGCCCATGTAAAAGGAGGTGACGTCATGGCAGAAGAAAAATATCCGATCAATATATGGATCAATGAAGAACGTTTTGCCAAACTGGATAAGGCCGGCCTGGGAGACCTCTGCGAGGAAATGCTCGCCGGCTTGAAAGTCCTCAGAGTGTATGCCGACGATGCCGAAAAGGACAAGATTCTGCAAGTGTTCCCCACGGCAAAATTCGACAGCGCCACCACCAAGAGCATCGAGCTCCTCCCGAAGGATGTGAAGGACAAGATTTTCGACAAGGTCGTCGAGAAACAGTCCGTCAACATCATGGGAGACTTTCTCAGCGCATACTAAGCTGTGCTACGGCCTCCGGAGAGGCCGCGTGACGGTGTGAACAGCAAGAGGAGGCTTTTTGGCCTCCTCTTTTTTTCGTCAAGCGCACCATAGGTCATGGGACGTGGACGAGCAAGCGCGCGGGCAAACCTCCCAGGCCTCTCCACATCCCGTGATTCGTCTCTCCCCCCGGGCACGTTGTGCTCCCCCCACCCGCCCCCTGGAGGGGTCAGTACTCCTTCCCGGCGCGCAGGTCGCGGAGGAGGAAGACCGCGCATGAGACGTTCCCCCGGATTCAATGTGCGAAATGTCTCGTGTCTATGAAAAGAGGAATGTTCCCCGGCCAGATTCTTCCGGCCGGAACCATCACAAGGATTGGAATTTGTCACGCGGCTCGTGTTCTCACCGTCGAGCCGCCAGAAGATCCGGGACCCGCCAACGAGCCTGCACCGGTCCCATCGGAGAATTGGTGAACCTTTTGGCCACGCGTATTCCCCTCATTTGGGCTTTCGCGAAGTAAGCGAGAGGATTGTACATCTGATTGCTAACCCGTACCTCCAGGTGAAGGTGCGGACCGGTGGATCTTCCCGAGTTCCCCACGAGAGCGATCCTCTGCCCACCTCTCACTCTCTGCCCTTTCCGTACCAGGATGCGACTCAGATGTGCGTACTGCGTGTACACCCCCCTGCCGTGATCGAGAACCACAATCCTCCCGTAACCCCTTAATTTTTTCCGTCTCCCCGTGAAAATGACGCGCCCTTTCGCGCAGGCGAACACCGCTTTTCCGATCGGAGCCGCGATGTCCAGACCCTTGTGAAACACACCCCAGCGATGACCGAAGGGAGAGGTGAGGACTCCTCCCGGGACCGGGAACCTCAATTCGGGGACCAGCGGATGCCTCTTCCCCCTGATTGCCTTGGCGACGTTCCAACTGGATCGGTTTTTCGGGGTGCCCGGACATCCCGCGGTTGATTTTTCTCCTTCGTCAACAAGGGCTTGCGCGGGAAGGAAAATGGTCTCTCCGACGTTTAGTGAGTACGGGGGCTTCAGTTCGTTTATTTGCGCGACCTGCGAGAGGTCGAGACCGTACACCTGACAGATATGGCGAAGGGTCTCGCCGTGTCCCACTATATGGAAAGCTCCTTCTTCTTCCTGGGTGCGAATTCGAGGATCGCTCGTTGGCGTTGGAATCCTCTGTTCACAGCGGTGCTTGAGCTGGTCGGGGCCTTTCACGATTCCGATGACAGTGGAACAGGAAGCGAGAAATGGCAGGAGTGTCGCAGCCAGCCATACTAATCTGGGGCTCATGCCTTCTCCGCAGGAGAAATCGAGTTTTCTGACGGCCCATCTTAGCCTGATTGTAATAGATAGTCAATAATAAAGCATACTAAGATAGATAACTTTAATTGTTTTCTGAGTAAAGTAGCTTAACGTACCAGGATTTCGTGCTGACCCGCTGCGGCCAGGGCATCCCCGCAGCCGGCCTCCTGGCTTCCGCGCGCGCGGCATGGAAGAGCCGGATCCTGTACGCTGACGATGCGGCGAGAAAGGTGAACACTCGGCAGGATGGGGTATTTTGGGGAGGAATTGCCCTTCGGAATCGGCGGAGCCGCCCGACCTCCGAGCTCGGGCGTCGGGGAGAATCGACCCGTTCAGGAGCCTGGACTCCCTCGATTGCGAGCAATGTGGGGGGTGGGCCGAATGAGGGTCTTGCTGAGGGGTAGGTTTCCCCCGGCCGCGAGGCATGCCCCTTGAAAGAGACCACGCATCCCTCTTCCGGCCCCAGCTACGAGAAGCTCTTGTGTCAAGACACAGCGGATCCTAAGTGGAGGATCGCCAGGTACAGGCCTCGCGGTCCGGGAGGTTTCTCTTGGACCTATGTTCGCCTATTTCTTCGGGAGAACACGGCCAGGGTTTGTCGGGGCGGTTCGCACCTTGGCTGCCGGCGCCTTCTTTGTCGGCATCTTCTTTTCAGCCAGGATACTCG
>JARRRG010000235.1:0-4692 GCA_037380965.1 Deltaproteobacteria bacterium | reverse complement strand
GGTCGCTGTTCCATGCAGGTGTGCGGCGGTTTCTCGAGAATGGCGGGCCCATGGCATCGGGGCGCAATAGGGTAGCTTCGCGGATCGTCCCTACTATTTTCTGAAGGCTTGAGGAAGATGCTTGACAAAAAAACAATATTCAGATATTCAGATATTAATGATTCTTAACCGGGGAGGTTGCTGTGCATCGTTCTCTGTTCGTCGTCGCCTTCTTGGGCCTGCTGATCGTCGCGGGAGGGAACGTGACCGTTCCTGACCGGGTAGCAGCGGCCGGCAGTCCAAGTGGGGCTGATTTCAGACTCTTCAGGAACCTTCCTTGTGCCAATGATTTTGAGATGCAAACCGCGGACGGGACGTCGATATGCCTGTCCGATCTGCGCGGCAAGGTGGTTCTCCTCAATTTCTGGCGGCGACACTGTCACTATTGTGCTCTTGAAAAAGGCTACCTACGCACGATGGTTAAACGGATGGATAATCCCGATTTGAAGGTAGTCTGCGCGGATTTGTGGGACAGCCCTTCGTGGGTGAAGCGCTACGCGAAGAGGAATGGCAGAGATTTGATCTTCGCGGCATGTCAGAAGAGCGGTCGGTGCGTTATGAAAAACGTGGTGAGGGGCCGGAATATGGGCTACTACGTAGTCAATAACGGGAAGGAAGCCGTGTACGAAGTCAAGGGATTCCCCACCACGTACGTAATTGACAAGAATGGCAGGGTCGTGGCCACTCACTTGGGACTGGTGCGATGGGACAGTCCGTCGGTGATGAAGTGGATCGCGGGGCTTTTAAACCAAGAGAAGAAAGTCGAGCCGGTGACTGAGGCTGAGTACCAACTGCCTGACTGGCTGGATCGACTCCTCACGATGAGAGTTCACCAGGCTGCTGAGCAGCGATCGGTTCCCGAGCGGCCGCGGCAATTCGGCCTCCTCGAGGAGGTGTCGTTGCCGCGTTCGGCGCGAAAGGCTCCTGATCGGGTCGATCGCAAGTAAAGGAAGATGCGCATGGATATATGGCCGTTGATTCTCATAGTGGCCGGATGGTTCATTGTTAACAAATGGCTCCTGCCGAAGGTTGGAGTGTCCACCTGAATGTCGTCCGCGTGCGCACCCGTGGACCGGGTGACAGGAGATTCCGAGGGAGAGCACGGAGGACGGAGAGCAGATTCTGAGGGAGAGTGAAGCGGATGAAGTCGGTGCTCAGTGACGGTACTACGGAAGCCGAACGGGATCTGGACGAGATCTTTGAGGAGATCAAGACAAGGGATTTTACCGAGGAAGCCGAGATCCTTAAGGCCCTGGGACACCCCGTGCGCCTGAAGATCGTCTACGGACTGCTCAGGGTAGGGGGATGCAATGTGAAAAACATGCAGGAATGCCTGGGCCTTCATCAGGCCACGGTTTCGCAGCATCTGATCCATCTGAAGAGCCGCGGGATCATTGATTCCACGAGGCAGGGGCTTCAGATGATCTATGGGGTTACGAACCCTCTGGCGGAGCGGATCGTCGAGGCTATTGAGACCAATGGAGAGAAAGGCGCTCCGCAGTGTTGATCGTGGAATCCCAGTGAGGCAATTCCCCCTGCCTTGATTCCGGACAATGCAAACAGGGAAACCGGATCCTCTCTTGTCCGGTTCCTTCAATTTTTTTCCCGCCTCTCATGTGAATCCGACACGAATAGTGTATACTCGTGGCATCAGCTATCTTGTTCGCTCTGGACCGAGAGAAACCTCCAGACTGCAGGAAGGACGTACGGATGTCTGATCTCATCAGGTTCGGGGTATCCATCCCCGACGATCTTCTGGAAAAGTTCGATGCGTTGATTTCGGAACAGGGTTACACCAACCGCTCTGAGGCTATCAGGGACTTGATCAGGGATCGCCTCGTGGAAGACCAGTGGACCGAGTCGACGCATGATGTGGTCGGCACCGCCACCGTGGTGTACAATCATGAGCGGAGCGATCTGGCACAGAAGCTCACCGAAATCCAGCACCGAAAACACAACCTCATCGTCTCCTCCGTGCATGTTCATCTCGACGAGCACAACTGCCTGGAAGTTCTTATCATGAGAGGCAGTTCCGACCAGGTGAAAAAGACGGGCGAACTGCTCATCTCGACCCGGGGTGTCAAGCATGGCAAAATCACTATGACCACCACGGGAAGTGAGCTCGATTAACTGCGGTCTCAGCACCCACGCGAAGCGTCACCGAGTAGTGAATGAGCAGGCCGAAGAGAGCATGACACCATAATGATCTCGAGGGCAATCCACGGTCCCGGACAGTGGTGCCCGAAACGCGGCCTTTTCCATGTCCCGCAGGCCGCCGGTACCCGTGTTCTCCTTCGGATACTCCGCTATTGGACCATGAATTTTTCCTTCGGGGATCCGTAGGCCTCACCGGCCGCCTCAGTAATCTAGCGAACCCGACTTCTCTTCACAGCGACGGAAACCGGGGGTCCTTTGACCGTTATGTGGGGCATGGGCTGGTCTCCTTCTATGCACAGTGATCGTAATGGTGAATCTCCACCAGCAGACACCCTTCATCGCTGCGAAACGGCCCGTGAGGGGTGTGGGGAGGCCGGACCGCGTACGTCCAGGGACGAAACGTTTCTCCTCCGACCGTCAACGATCCGGAAATTTGAAACACTTCTTCCCAATAGTCGTGCTCGAACGGCTCACTGGTAAAAGCACCCGGCTTGAATCGCAACAGACGGGTTCTTGAGCCTCTCTTCGCCTGCTCGTCCAGACTGCCGGCGAGAATCTTTTGCTCTACACCCGGGGGATAACCGCGAGGGACCTCCCAGCCCGACTCCATGTCGAGGGTATGAAATTCCAAGTGTGGCTTGTCCATCGTCGCCTCCTGATGCTTGCAACATGCCTATATCACGTGAGTATCCTGTCACGCAGGGCACTAAAATCGGTTCGGGTACGATCCACCAGTTCTAGATCGAGCTCAGCGGAGACAAAACACTGGTTCTCGTCTCCTTCGGCCACTACGTTTCCAAGTGGATCAACGATCATGCTGTGGCCCGCATACTGGTGACCCATATCTTTTCCTGCGCAATTACAGGAAACCAGGTACGCGAGGTTCTCATGAGCCCTGGCACGGTTGAACAGGCTCCAGGCCTCCAAACGGACAAGGGGCCAGGCCGAGACTACAAGAAAGAGAGTCGCTCCGAGATCCACCATTTTCCGAAACAGTTCCGGAAATCGCAGATCGTAGCAGGTGGCAATGCCGCAGCGACCCCAGGGGGTTTCCGCCACCACGACTTCGCTGCCCCGCGTGAGGAGGTCTCTCTCCTCGGACTGGTACCCGAAGAGATGAATCTTCCGGTACCTGGCAATGACGTCCCCGGCCCGATCAATGAGCACGCTCGTATTGAAAAGACGGCCTCCCTCTCGTTCGACCAGACTTCCCATGAGAAGGTGGCAGTTCTTCTTCCTCGCCTTTTCCCGCAGCGCTGTCACCGTCGGTCCGTCGAGAGGCTCGCTATCGGCCTCGTACCGACGAAAAGAGAAAAAACCTGACAGCCACATCTCCGGCAAAAGCAAGAGGTCACTCCGCGGCGCTTTGTCCAGGAGATCCAGCACACGCGCCAGCGCCTCATTCTTGGGTTCATCAGACCTTCCAAGTTGAATACTTGTTACTCTCATTGTCGCCGGCTCTTCCTACGATCTCTTTTTGCGGGCCATTCGTGCTCACCCGGTTTCAGTTCCCGTTTGGCGCGAGACGCCCCTACATTACTTTGTGTCGGGAACACTGACGTGGCTGGCGTTGCCGCCGAAGAATGGAGATCTTCCTTTGTCACCCGCGTCGGTCCCCGATATTTTCCAGAATTTCCCGCTCGGTATATTGAGATAATGCTTCATGGCCTCCACGGCCCCTTGCCTATCCTCTGCCTTCAGAGCCGCGGCGATGTGCGCGTGCTCCTCGACAACCTGGATCGATCTTCCGCTACTAGCCAGCACTTTGTGCCCAAGAGTGGATATCAGGAATCGAATCTGCTCGATGATCCATTCCAGGAGAAGCTTGTTGTGCTGCCGTACCAGTCCGAACTGAGAGTCCCGGTCAATTTCGAGAAGGGCAAAAGAATCTCTCTGTTCAGCCTGGCGCTGCATGGACGCGACCGTTTCATCCAACACAGTGAAGTCCGATTCGTTCAATGAGCCGACTAATTGGGACACGATGTGGCACTCAATAATCATGCGGGCTTCGAAGAAGTCGCGAATTTCCTTCGCTGAAAATTCCTTCATTTTGAAACCACGCCCGGCGATCGCGTCGAGAAATCCCTCCTCGGCATGCTGGAGAAGCGATACACGAACAGGGGTACGAGAAACTCCGAGAATGTCGGCAAATTAGGTGGCCGTGATGATGGAGGCACTCTCGATCCGGCTGAGCCGAGGCACTGCTCACGCATAGATGATCGAGTATTGAAGAGGCCGCGCCTCTGGGCTCGAGGGGGGAGGGATGAGAAGCTGGGACTCCACGTTGAGCCAATGGTAATCGGGGTTGAGCTCCCTCAGCTTGCCGTCGGGAGGCGGCACGGAGTGTTCGTTGTGGGTATAGGTGACGAGAAAGATTCCCACTCCATATTCGGAGGTTCGGTCGATGAGGTAAGCAGAAGAGAAGTCCTGAGTGTTCAACTTCGCGAGGCGGGCCAGTTCCTTGATGTCGTTGTTGGGGATACGCACGAGCACGTA
>JARRRG010000234.1:0-5476 GCA_037380965.1 Deltaproteobacteria bacterium | reverse complement strand
CGACGGACCTCCCGGCTCATCTGGTGTATCCGATACATTATTGGGTGATCTCACCAACGATATGCACGAGTCGATCGAGAGCTACCGGCTTTTCCACAACTGCATCGACTCCGGATTCGATCATCTTCGAGTCTTCCCTTGATTGCCTTCCCCAGCCGGTCAAAAGGACAAAGGGTGGCTTGGGGACCTCTTTTTCTTCACACAACTTCTTCATCCTTCTTCCAACTTCCCAGCCATTCATTCCCGGCATGGCGAGGTCACATAAGACGAGGTCCACATGATTCACTTCAAACGTTTTCAATGCATCCTCGCCCGATGTGGCCGCACAGACCAGGTGCCGACGCTCTTCAAGGCTTGCCTTAAGTACCAGCAAGTTGGAATCGCTGTCATCTACGAGGAGTATCCTCAGTTGCTGGTCCTCAGGGGTTGAAGCGAGTGAAGCTTCCGGGCAAGGTTTGGTCGATGCCCGTGGGAAGGTGACGGTGAAGGTGGCTCCCTCACCATCATTGTTGCGAGCGGTAATCGTTCCCCCGTGCCCATGAACGATACTGCGGCTCGCTGCAAGGCCCAAACCTGTGCCCATTTCTGCCTTTGTAGTGAAAAAGGGAGTGAAAAGCTTGCGAATATTCTCTGCCGAAATCCCGACGCCTGTATCCCGAATGGCAAAGACCACCTTGTCTTCCACAGCACCACATTTGACGTCGATCACTCCGCCTTCCGGCATGGCCTCTACAGCGTTCTTGATAAGGTTGACCAGCACCTCGAAAATCTGGCTTTCGTTCCCTTTGATCATGCAACCTTCGCGAAGGCGGGTCCTGAGCTCGACCGCATGGCCTTGTTTGAGGGTATTGGTTCGCCATAACGGCTTCATTAATTCAATGGCCTTGCCCAATGCAGAAGTCAGATCGAATACCTTTTCCGGCGCTTCATGACGACCGGTTGTCAGCTGTGCGAAGTCCCGGAGACGGTTCATGGTTTCTGCGGCGTGGCCCAGGGTATCGGCGATGCCCTCTAATTTCGTCAGGGCACCTGGGGCATCCTCCTTCCTCACGCGTTCGCTGGCCGAATGAGTCAAAAACATCAGCATCTGAAGAAGGTTTCGCAGATTATGGGCCACACCCGATGACATTTCCCCCACAGCCCTGAGGCGCTCTGTCTGTATGAGCCTTTCCTCCGCTTTCTTTCGTTCCGATATTTCAATTTGGAGTCGCCTGCTCGTCTTCTCCAGCTCTGTAGTGCGTTCTTTCACACGCTTTTTCAGGTCCTGTTGGTAGTTGCGACTCAGTTCGAGGAGTTTTCTCTCGTGTGTTAAATCCTCCACGAGCACCATCACGAACCTCAGCTTGACGATCCTGATGGATCGGAGAGTGAGTCGAGCCCAGATCTTTTCATCGCCGAAAAGCAAAAAGCTCATAAAAGATTTTGACTTTCGCGTCATGAAAACCTCACGCAGGGCCGCGAGTGCGTTTTTGGCTTCGACAGAATCGAGGAAGAGATCGGCAAAGGGAATTCTTTTACATCCGGGCCAATCGGAGCTGAGCCGGACGAAACCATGGTTGCCGATGGCAATTCGCGAGTCTTTATCAACTAGCAAAGCGGGAATCGGCAAGGCTTCAAGTAACTTGCCGAACGTGCTTGCCCAGATGTCTCCCCGGATGTCAAAACTGCCGGATGTGGAGACATCGCTTGTAAGAAGCGTGGTCAGATCAATTGATTGAGTGGTTTCGGTCCACAGTTTGGGTTCCTGGAGTGATTCCACTTGCACAAATGAGTGAATCGTTGCACCGTTCTTGAGCTTGGATGCATTACGTTTGTCGTTGGCGCTCTCCGATCCCATTGGTTCAACATGGCGGACGCAATCCTGGTGTAGCCTCTGCTCTCGAGTCATTCGTGATTCACTCTCAATTTCGTTGGGCATGATCGTTACCTCCTGACTCTCAACGATCAGCTAGTTCATCCCGTTGCTCCGAGAAGTCGTTCTCCAGCTCTTTGTGTATCGTCGTAAGGAGCTCACGAACCTTGAACGGCTTGGACAGGAAACCTGCAGCTCTCTCCTCGAGAAATCTTTTCGCGTTCATGTCCATGGCAAATCCACTGGCAATGACGATCTTGAGCTCGGGATCGATTTCGAGCAACTCTTCGAAGCATCGCCTCCCGTCCATGACCGGCATGTTAAGATCGAGTATTACCAGCGAAATTCGAGATCCCTCTCTTCTGTACAACTCAAGCGCATCCTGCCCGTTACGAGCGGTGAGCACGGTGTACCCTGCTTGGGTGAGACATGCCTCACCCCACTTTCTCACCAGTTGCTCGTCGTCCACAATAAGGATGGTTGCGTCCCCGCATAAGGGCATCTCACCCGATGTGGCAATTTCGGATCGGAAGGCCTCTTCCATTGCCGGCAGGCAAACCTCGAATCTTGTGCCCTTCCCGGGCTCGCTCTCGCAAGTGATGTGGCCTCCGTGGATCTTGACTATTCCGAAGACTGTGGACAGACCAAGGCCGGTTCCCTTGCCAGACTCCCTTGTGGTGAAAAAGGGCTCGAAGATATGGTCCAGGACATCCTTTGGCATGCCGTGCCCCGTATCTTTGACCGTCAATGAAACGTAGTTGCCGGGTAGTACCTCCGGCCGGTCCCGACAGCATGTTTCATCGAGTATTACATTTTGCGTGGCGAATTGGAGCGTCCCGCCTTCAGGCATGGCATCCTTGGCGTTCAATGCGAGATTAAGAATAACCTGTTGAATCTGTGTGGGATCCGCGAAGACATTTCGGAGGTCGTCAGCGCAATGGAGCTCAACGTCGATCAGCTTTGGTATGGTTCTGTTCAGGAGCCGCTCTGCCTCCTCTATCTCTTCATTGAGGTTGAGAGGGCGCGGATGTGTCTCCACCCGACGACTGAATGTGAGGATCTGCTTGACGAGATCAGATCCACGTGTTGCCGCCTCGTGGATGGCTCGAAGTCCTTGATAGTGTGGAGATTGTTTGTCAGCATCGAGAACGAGCAGGTCTGCATAGCCCAGGATAACCTGAAGCAGGTTGTTGAAGTCATGGGCTATTCCTCCCGCAAGGGTTCCCACCGCTTCCATTTTCTGAGCTTCCCGGAGCTGCTTCTCGAGGATCAATTCATTCGTTACGTCCCTGCTTGACATGAGGCTTATCTGGCCCCATGAAGGGTCCTCGGTTACCACAGAATCAGCCAGAATCTCCATGCAAGAGCCATCGCTCTTGACGTATCGGAGACGAATGTCACTCATTTCACCGCTCTGCCAGAGCCCGGCGAGCATCGAGTGAAGCGTTTCTCTACATTCTGCGGTAAGAAAGGCGTACGCGGACTTGCCGATTACTTCTTCCTGCGCATATCCCATCTTCTCCAACCATTTTGTGTTGACGCTGCGTATGATCCCGTTTGTATCGAACGCGTGCATCATCAATGGTATGCTGTCATAGATTCGGCGAATCCGAGCCTCACTCTGAGTGAGCGCATCCTCGGACCTCTTTCGCTCATCAATCTCCCGCTTCAGTGATTGCTGATGTTCTCGAATCAGCCTGAGCTGTTCCCGTTCCGCGGTCAGGTCCTCAATAAGCGTGAGAATGAAGCGGTCATCTGCTATCCGTATGGATCGAAAGGTGATGCGTCCCCATATCCGGTTTTCGCCAATCTCCAGAATCGATTCCACCTGACGTGGTTTTCTGTCAGTGAACACCGCCTCCAGAATCGACTGAACCCTCTCGCCGGTGGAAGGGGCAGGAAATAAGCTGGAAAAAGGTGAGTCCAGGATATCTTCATACAGTTCACTTATCTTTCTGCACCCTTGGTTCGCAACTGCGATATAGAACGACCGGTCGATGAGGAGAGCGGCCAACGGCACAGCTTGCATCACCTTTCCGAAAGTCGTCGACCAGATGTCTCCCCTCACGTCAAAACTGCCGGACTCAGTCATGTCCTTGGTGAAAAGCCTACTCAGGTCAATCGATTGTGTGGCGTGACCGCCCACTTCAAGACGCTGCATGGAATGTCCCTTTTCTTCGCCGGAATTGATGGTGGCCCTCGCTTCGATGCTCGTTCCCTCAGGCATCTCCTCTGGAGTGTTCGACGCCGCTTCCCCCGCTCCCAGCGTTGTATCGCGGGGCAGCACTGTTTCTGGGCCTTGCGTCAGTTCTTCCCTGCCCTCCAGGTAGTCCGCCATGAGCATAACCTCAATGGTAGAAGTTGATCGATCAGCAGAACGTGAGCTCGATCATGGTCCGATCTCACGTTTTCAATGATACAAGGATGCTAGCAAAAACCTTGCCAAGAAATAAGCCGCGAGGGAGGTCGGAGGATAGAGCACATAATCAATGAGTTAGACATCACGACCGCGAATCGTGCAGGGAATATCTTGCGATTCGTAGCACGGATGCGTCTTTTTCAATCAAAGGTCATATTCAGCGGGTGATTTTCACTCATGAGCGAAAATGCAGGGGACAAAGCACTCATCGTGGCAACCGATATCCAGGCACATGCGAGCGAACACTTCCACCTCCCGGTCAGTGCCGGTGGTATTGACGAACCGGGCCCGGATAAAACCGATTCCTGAGAGGCGAGTCCGCCAACTCAACCAGTCGTTTAAAGAGTCGGAACTCCAACGCGTTTCCTACCGATATATTGGAAATCTCGAAGCCGGCTGCATAGTCGCCATCAGGAGCCTTTGCCGACCAGCGACAGGTAGCCTCCAAAATAAATGTGGCAAATTCCCCGAACTCGTCAGCGCTGACCAGCATCGTCCTGTTTTCACCGACCGTTGACTTCATTCCCCTGATGCCGATACCGGTTTCGCTGACGTCACGTATCGTACCTCGCAGGTGTGGATGCTGGAAATCGTGTATGGTGACCTCGAAATTCAATTTATTTCTTTTTGATTGGCGAATCCTGTCCAGACGGAGCTCTTCACTCTCCCATGAAAGTCTGTCACAGATCTCGTTGAGGCTGATCGCACCTGAGCTTACGATCATCATCAAAGCCCATCGTAGTCCTCTCCTCGTCAGCCGGTATCTCTCCCTGAGCTGTGAATCGTTCAGGCCCGAACGGATCTCCTTTACGATCTGAGACGCCTTGATTACCGTCGCGCGGGGCAAGGCGCCACCCTTGGGGATTACATCGTTCATAGCGACACCCATTTGACGCAGTCCTTATCGCTGCGGTTTTGATTCCTGCCTCCGGCCTCGGGAACTACTTCCTCAACCGCTTTCTCCAGTCTCGAGATGTCAATCGGCTCCCGAACTCCTCGGTTGATCACATGTTCCCCGCTGCGCCCCTCCTCCGCGCACAGTTCGAGCCAGCCGGTGAGCAGTGTGAGTGAAGGCTTTTTCCAACCTATTTCAGCCAACGAATTGCGGTCCCCTTTCCAATATGCCAACCGCTCATATTTGAGCTGCGAAGCTCGGAATCGCCGCGTGTGCCTTCCCCGGCTTCTGTGTTCCCCGAGATCTCTCC